>NZ_SCKY01000098.1:0-907 GCF_004100315.1 Hydrotalea sp. AMD
AAAAAACAATTGTGGCAGCAAACCGTAAAAGCAAAGATTAATAACCAGGCGGCTGTTTTAAAAAAATGGAACATACCCCATGGCTATTTAAACAATGCCCGGCAAAATGTAAAAAGTGGCGATGCCGATAATGCCGAAGCCAAGGCAGCGGCCTATTATTGGGCGCATTTGTTTCCGGATGCCTGGCAGTTTTTTAGAAAACGGGATGGGCCACCCCCCAATAATTTATTGAATTATGGTTATGCCATTATTCGGGCTGCTATGGCCCGTGCCATTGCAGGAGCGGGTTTATTACCCACACTGGGCATTTTTCACCGCAACCGTTACAATGCCTATTGTTTAGCCGATGATATGATGGAACCCTACCGCCCATTTATAGATGCCATTGTACGCAACATTATTCACGAAACATCGGCAGTAGAAGTATTAACACAACCCATAAAAGTGCAACTGCTGAATGTGTTAACCCATGATACACGGATAGAAGAACAAACCAGCCCCTTATGGGTAGCCATGCAAAAAACAGCTTTCTCTTTAAGCAAATGTTATAGCGGCGAGCAACGAAAATTGGATTTTCCTGAACTACCATTAACATAAGCCCATACAAATAAATATTACTTTTTATTTGTTACCCATAATAATATAATGCCTTACTACGTTTTAATGATGGCAAATGAACATTTGCCGGTTATTGATGACAGACTGTTCCCTTTATGCCCAGGCACAATAACACATCCGAACGTTTCAATGCCTATCGTATTATGTGGATAATGGTATTTTTCGATTTACCTACCGAAACCAAAACAGAGCGAAAAACGGCACAAGAATTCAGGAAGAAAATTATGGCCGATGGCTTTGTAATGTTTCAATTTTCCATATACCTGCGGCATTGCCCCAGCATGGAAAA
>NZ_SCKY01000031.1:0-24451 GCF_004100315.1 Hydrotalea sp. AMD
CCTGGCCCGGCGAACATACCGGCGTAACCTGGCAACGCCATTATACCATTGTGCGCTTGCGCGATAACCAAACCATTATTAAAGCCACCAGTATTTGGGCATTGGTACACCGTGCTAATTTTCGCCCAAGGCGAATTGATGCGGCTATTCTGCAGGTGTTGCGGTAGGAAAATGTATTTAGATTAATCTATATACAAAAGGGTGGCTGACTTTTTGAACCACCCATAACAAACTTCATGAAAGGCTTAATATTTTATAATTTTTTTTATGATTCTTTTGTTTTTATCTGTTATTTCTATCAAATACATACCGGAGGCAAACCCATTCATATTGAAAGTATTCAGGGTGTTTACTTTTTGAATGCTTTGTAAAGTTTTGCCCGAAAAATCCATTAAATGAATCTGTGCATGCGCCCTATCAATGCTGTCTGCAGGTATGGCTACATAGAGTAAATTTTTTGCAGGATTTGGAAATACTGCAAATTTTTCAAGACTTTCATCCATTGCAATTCCTGATTGTACATTGCGCAGGCTCAGAGTACCGGCACAGCCATTAGAAGATTGAAAGCGATACCGTAAGCTGTTGGTACCACAAGCGTTGGTGGCATAGATGGGGAAAATACCCCATTGGTTAATATCTGTAAAATAAAAACGCAGGTTATTACCCGTTTGGCTCCAGGGTATGGAAGCAGAAGATAAGGAAGGCGTATCCCACACCACCGTAGCACCCGGTGAAACCTGCATATTGGTAGTTATGTATTGTAAGTAACAGGCATCATTATAATCGGTTTGAAAACGGCTATAGGGTTTTAACGGCTCAACGGGGTTGGTAGGGGAATTATACCAGCCTTGTATGGTGGGGGTGCCAACGCTAATTTGTTTAGAAATAGGATAAACAATACCCGTACAAGAATTAGAAACGGATGCAGTTAAGGTAACAACCCCATTTCCTGTTTTTGTAGCAGTAGTGGAATGCCCAGTTGTTGGGCTGAAAGAAAGAATATTAGGATAAGCAGACCAAGTTATAGAAGCAGGTGAAGGTGCTCCGGAAAGTGAATATATTTCACTGTTGCAATTGGATAAATTACCAGAAATATTGAGGTTACCCGGGCAAATTTTTGCACAAGTATAATTCGCATCCTGGTTTTGTAATATCCAATTGGTATTCTCCTGAGTATAGGAAATGTGAAATTGGTTTACTTGCGGAGCATAATAATTTGCTACCTGAGTAGGGATATGACAATTAATAATATCGCAAACTGAAGAACGATAATATTGGGTAGGGTTATCAAATGCTAATGAACTAACCGTTGGCACAAAGCAAAAATTCGGCTGATTAATAACTGTTTGAACGTACCCACTAAAAAAGCTTGGTAGTGATTGTTGGATTTTATTTTTATCAAAACCATATTCAGTCAAATTATAAGTGCCTCCAGGTGCATTGTCTAATGCAAGCATATCTGCAGTTGAATTTACATGTGCTTTTATAAAATAATTGGTAACATTAATTAATCCAAGTATTTTCTTTTTACTGTATAAATCACCCCTGTAAATTTCACTTGTACCACTTACTAGAATGGCATTCACTTTAAAATCAATTCCTATCGAAGATTTTGTAGCGAAAAGGGATAATGGAAATTGCCAGAGAGCTGCCCATGCATTAAATGTGGAGCTGCCATTGTATCCGTTGATTAATCTTAATGCAATTGGAGAGGTAAATAGCGACATTAATTCAGCTCTCCATAAACTGCCAAAATAGGTCATGGAATGATCTCCACTTATTTGTGCAATTGTACTATTGTTATCAGGAAAAACAGGTGCACCATTACAACTGCCATTACTTAAAGTTATGTTTTTACAGTTTAGCGGCCATCCCATTGTATTTAATTCATTCATAAAAGAATTGTGCAAAAAGTTGTCTGCCGTTAAAGTTTCTCCAATCAAAGAATAATTCTGAATCAACATTTGTTTTGCAGCCGGGGAGTTTAAAATACTCAATCCATCATTTACCGAAGGAAATAAATCAACCCATCTTATAAAGGGAAAACTTCCACCAGCATTAATAATTTGCCAAGGTGCTAAATGTTGTACCATTGCTTGTGCACCAACGGGTACATTAGCACCCCAATGAGGCGCATCGTGGCTAATGAACAGGTGCGTATCATGATTAATGTTATTTAATTCCATGTCCCGCAATGCATAGCGTGCCACTAGGCCTCCCATGCTCATACCAATAATTACATTTTTTTCTGTAATTCCATTTGTTGACTTTTGTTTATTTATCCGGTTTATCAACTCTTCTAGTAAATAGGCATTGCGTTGTATATAATCAGTGCCGTTTTGCCAATGTAAAAATATTAAATCATAGGAGTTTATATCATCTAAACCATAATCAAGAGTAATTGAATTTAGATAATATAAATCACCGTAGTTGATATCAAACTTTATTCTTCTCAAATATTCACCAGTATATGTAAATGAACCATCCGTGTCAAATCCTTCTATTACAATCAAAGGCTTTTTTATAAAACCGCTTGTATTGTTTACTGATAAATCTATAATATAATCCCCTTCTGCTGCTGCTCCTAAGTATATTTTAGTAGATTTAAATTTAATAGGATAATATGGATAATGGCGTCCATACGTAAAAGCTTCGTGCAAATAAGGTGGGCCATAGCCCTTGAAATTGTGAATAGTGTTCATATTTTTAGCATAATAACCTGGATTATTGCCATACACTACTATTTTGGTATGAGCATATTTTTTAGAATTGTCTGTAAAAGTAATTTGAATGTTTATATTGTAAAAACCAGCAGTATCGTAATATACCGTAAAAGCTGTACCAACATTTACCATTTGATAAATTCCAATACCCTTTGGGTCGACTTGTATTGAGCTGATGGTTTTACCTGTATTACCAAAAAACAAGTTGTTTCTAAAGATAAACTGGTTATTACCTATATTAGCGGCTTGCCTTATAGGAGCAATGGCAAATAACTCATTATTTATATAAGGGCTTTGGTTACGGCCATTTACATCAAACAACTGGTTGTTGCTTACATAGATTTGGTTGTTATTGATGGCATTGGGATCAATGCTTTGATAATTGTAGTATAAACACGCAAAGCTAATTGGGTCTGATGGAGGGGCATACTGGTTGAATAACTTATTTATAGTGTCTAAATACAACAAGCCTCCATTGTTGTTTATTTGTTGGCTATATAAACTGGCGTATAGCATCCGCCATTCATCCAATGCAGTAAAATTACTGTCATGAAATGCTGTGCCAGTATAGTTGTCTAAGTTTAAAAAATCAATTCCATAATCCCTAAGTAAACCGGTGGTAATTGGTATTTTGTTTATATTGGCAAATACATTATTCATTTTGCCATAATATTGTGTAGTGTCATAAGTTTGTGAATAACCGGTTACAAAGAAGTAATATGCAATGAATAAGAGATAATACTTTTTCATAAAATTGATTTTAAAGATTTAAGAGATATTATTGATATTTTATATCGAAACGACCATCTGTTACTTTTAAAGAATCACAGTTTGATATTGGGATGGTACAATTAAAAAGCCCTGAAACTATCTTTTGTGATAAATCTATTTTGCTCAGGTTAATACTGCCATAAACGGCTCTAACTTGAGCAACATTAAACATTATTCCTAAGCATGTAGAATCCGTTAAATATGTGGCAAATATGTTATCAGAATTCAATATATACTTACCGATCTTAATGTTTCCTTTAATTTGCAATCCTAATGATTCAAAATAATTTTTTATTTTAGGTTGCCCACAAATATTTAATGTATCATTTATTAAACTTGCTCCTGTGCAATAGGGAGGTCCATAATATGCGATAAAATTTTGTCCATTAATTCTACAGGCAAAAATATTAGCTCCTGTTTGTGTAGCATTGGGTAAACCATAAGGGTTATCGGGTGCAGGGATATTTGTGTTTTTACAACCGCTGCAACTTTGTAAAAGAAAATTTACAACTATAATAAATAGGAATAAAAGGTGTTTCATAAGTTAAATATTTTAAGGTTCAAAAAATCAATACCATAATCACGCAACATGCCGTTAGTAATGGGCGTTTTATTTACATATTGAAAAAAATGTAGTTCATTTTACCATAATATTGTGTAGTATCATAAGCTTGCGCATTCAGAGTATTTAAAAAAGATTCATTGCCATCATTAATACAAATTGTGTTTTTTTCATAATAATTGTTTTTAATTATGATTGAAGGAGGCAGATGGCAGTCTGCCTCCTCTTTTTATTGATTAAGGAAATTTTTTATTTGCTACGGTTTTCCAATTAATGTCGAATCTTCCATTATCTACAGTAATTGTATCGTTACCAAAGCGTTGTTTTAACTTCCCATTAAATGTTCCTGAAATAATATTATTTACAGTATCAAATTTTGTTATAGAAGTTGAACCCGAACCAACGTAAGAACCATACCATTCATATTTGTTTGTTTTTGGGGCAATAAAAACACCGTATAATTGACTATTGTATAATGGAAATGCTTCGCTACCGTATTCTGTTTGTTTCCATTCGAAATTCGTTGCCCCATTACTAAAAAGATTATATAGATACAAGCAAATAAAAGTCGCAGGAGAGTTGGACCCGCCTCCCGTTTTTATCCTAACTTCTTCCCTAAATTCAGTATAAAGAGCAGGAAGTGGAAAAGGATTATTCCAAGTTGGTACCCCACTTTTGGGTAGCATAGCTACACCATTTACTAAACACCCAAAGGTATTAGCCCCGGTATTGGTTATCGGTGGTAATAAACTTAACTGGTTTACACTTTTTTTGCAGCTAATTATTGCAAAACATGCAGTTATAATTACAATGGAAAGGAGTTGTGTTGATTTCATAAGTAAGGTTTTAAGCTTTCGCTATAAAAATATAATTAATTTTCTGTAATACATATCAATTTTAAATGTTTTTTAATAAATTTAATATAGGTAGTATATTGTATGCTTTATTTATAATTTATAAGAAGCAGTAAAATTGCCGTCAGGTACTGCCGTGCCGGTATAGTTGTCTAAGTTTAAAAATCAATTCCATCACATCATCCCTCAGTAAACCGGTAGTAATGCGTGTTTTGTATATATTGGCAAATACATCATTTATTTTGCCATCATATTTTGTGGTGTCATTCATTTGTAAATACCCGCTTATTCAAAATCTCTATACAATGATTAGTTGATAATACTGTACATTTCACTACTTTAATTTTTTTTAATGATGTAACAAAATTGCTTTTTATTCTTTCTTTCAGTTATTCACTAAGAAACATAACATACACACATTTTAAACATTTAGGGTAGGATAAAATGACTTGTTCCCACCTTCTCCTGACATCTCTGTAATTTAGCTGCTGTTATTTTCATGAATCAGCCTCAACGTTATATTGCACATTTTGATTTGGACTCATTTTTTGTGAGTGTGGAAGTCATTAAAAATCCTGCATTGCAACATCAGCCTGTTTTGGTAGGGGGTAGTAGTGAAAGAGGGGTAGTGGCTGCCTGCAGTTATGCAGCTCGTAAATTTGGTATACACAGTGCCATGCCCATGAAGCGTGCTTTACAGCTTTGCCCCCAGGCAATTGTGTTGCCCGGTTCTTATAAAGAGTATAGCCGTTTCTCTAACCGGGTTACCGAAATCATTGCCCTTGCCGCACCTGCCTTTCAAAAAGCCAGTATTGATGAGTTTTATATTGATTTAACGGGGATGGATGCCTTTTTTAATCCCTTACAATGGACGATTGATTTGCGGCAGCAAATAATTACTGCCACCGGTTTGCCTATTTCTTTTGGGTTAGCTACAACCAAACTTATTGCCAAAATTGCTACTGATGAAGCTAAACCTAACGGGTACCTGTTTGTGCAGCCCGGTAAGGAAAAAGAATTTTTAGCGCCACTGCCCATTCAAAAGATTCCCGGTGTAGGTAAACATACTTTGCCAGTTTTGCAGCAAATGGGTATTCATTTCATTAAAGATATATTGCAGTTTACACCACAACATTTAGAACAAAAGTTGGGTAAATGGGGGCAAACCCTTTACCACATTGCTACAGGTAGTTACGATTCGCCTTTGGAAACGGCGTGTGAAGCCAAATCTATTTCTACCGAACAAACTTTTGCTGCCAATACCACTGATAAGGCTTTTTTGGAACAAAAACTGGTACAAATGACCGAAAAAGTGGCTTATGAATTAAGGCAGGATGCGCAGTTTACCGGTTGCCTTGCCGTTAAAATACGTTATGCCGATTTTACTACTACTTCTAAACAAACTGCCATACCGCTTACGTTTTGTGATGATGAATTAATACCGGTGGCCAAACAACTGTTTCAACAATTGCATCAACCTAACCTTCCGGTACGATTATTGGGCGTACGATTAAGTGCTTTAAGCAAACACGGACAAGCACCTAATTTGTTTAATCAAATCAACACCAAAGCCAACTTATACAAAGCAATTGATGCCGTAAAAAACAAATATGGTACTTTTGCGCTGCAAAAAGGAAGAAGCCTGTAAAGTTAAATTTTGATGAAGTGTACATTTATTAATCTACTGAATTGATAGAGTATTTATCTTTGCGCTTTCTTTTTCACCCAAATTAATTTGTTAACCATTAAAAATATCGTTTTATGAGCTTACGTTTAGGCGACACAGTTCCCAATTTCAAAGCAAAAACTTCTATTGGCGACATTGATTTTTATGAATACCTTGGAGATAGCTGGGGTATTTTATTTTCACATCCTGCGGATTACACACCTGTTTGTACGACCGAATTGGGAAAAACGGCGTTATTGAAAGCAGAATTTGATAAGCGGAATACAAAAGTATTGGCTTTAAGTGTTGATGATGTGGAAAGCCACAAAAAATGGATAAGCGATATTGACGAAACCCAGCATACCCATGTTGATTTCCCGATTATTGCGGATGAAGATAAAAAAATAGCTACTTTATTTGATATGATTCATCCCAATGCATCTGAAACACATACTGTACGTTCATTATTTATAATTGGGCCTGATAAAAAATTAAAATTATTTATCACTTATCCGGCCTCTACCGGCCGCAACTTTAATGAAGTATTGCGTGTGTTGGATTCATTGCAATTAACTGCAAAATATAGTGTGGCAACACCTGCAAACTGGAATCCTGGTGAAGATGTAATTATTGGTTTGGGAATTAAAACAGAAGATGCACCTGCTAAATTTCCTAAAGGTGTAAAAGTGGTAAAACCTTATTTGCGTTATACCCCACAGCCTGATAAAGATTAATACCTTTTTTCATCATACTTGTAATAAGGCCCTGTTTATTCAGGGCTTTTTTTGTGGGGTTACTACTTTAATTCCTTAACTTAACCCCTTTAAACAAACAAATTGATATGAAAAAAATGCTACTCCTGACACTGCTATTTTATCAAATGGCGGCTGCCCAAAAAACCATTATTTACTGCGGCAAATTAATTGATGTAAATAAATTATCGGTACAGCAAGACATGTCCGTTATTGTGCAAGGCGATACAGTTGCCGATATTCAAAAAGGTTTTGTCAATGCAGGGCCTAATGATAAAGTAATTGATTTAAAAAAATATACCGTTATGCCGGGTTTGATTGATGCACATGTGCACTTGGAAAGTCAAACCAGTCCTGATGCCATGATGAAACGATTAACTCAAAACCCTGCCGATATTGCTTTTCAGGCAGCCGTGTATGCCAAAACAACATTAATGGCAGGCTTTACCACTGTGCGTGATGTAGGCGGCAGTGGCGTAAATATTGCGTTGCGTAATGCGGTTAATAAAGGTTTGGTGATTGGCCCCCGGATTTTTACGGCCGGCTCTATTATATCTACTACCGGTGGTCATGGGGACCCTACCAACGGATTAAGAGAAGATTTAATGATGATGCCACAATTGAATGAAAATGTGGTAAATGGCAATGATGAATGTAGAAAGGCTGTTCGGCAGCATTATAAAGATGGCGCCGATTTAATTAAAATTACTGCCACCGGTGGTGTATTAAGTTTAGAGAAAGATGGAGCAGGTGCGCAGTTTACAGAAGATGAAATTAAAACCATTGTAGAAACAGCGAAAGATTATGGTATGCGGGTAGCTGCACATGCACATGGCCCTGAAGGCATGAAGCGGGCTGTATTGGCAGGTGTAACTTCTATTGAGCATGGAACATACATGACGCCTGAAATAATGGAACTAATGAAGGAACGAGGTACTTATTTAGTGCCTACCATTATTGCCGGTATATCAGTAGCCGATTCAGCCACTAAAATGCCCGGATATTTTCCACCGATTATTCGTGCAAAAGCCATTCAAATAGGTTCGGTTATTCAGGCTACTTTTGCAAAAGCATACAAAGCCGGTGTAAAAATTGCTTTTGGTACGGATGCCGGTGTGTACAACCACGGAAAAAACTGGATGGAATTTGGTTATATGCACGAAGCAGGTATGCCTGTTTTAGAATGTATTAAAGCCGCTACCGTTAGTGCTGCCGATTTAATTGGGGATACTAAAATTGGCAGCCTTGAAAAAGGAAAAATGGCCGATGTAGTGGCGGTATATGGCGACCCTGTGCAGGATGTGAATGTAATGGGCAAAATTGTATTTGTGATGAAATCAGGTAAAGTGTACAAATCAGAATAAGCAGGTAATATTTTTTATACAACGGAATGCCATGATGCGTCAACGGCATTCCGTTTTTTTAAATACCCAGAACAGTTTTTAAGCGCGTATAGCCGGTTTTGCTCACAGGTAATTGTTGGCCGGTATTCAATATGGCAGCATAATTTTCTTTTTCGTATAATTCAATTTTGGTTATGAGCTGCAGGTTTACAATATAAGAGCGGTGTATTCTGGCGAATTGCTGCTGAGAAAGAGTTTGCTCAAAATACTGCATGGTTTTTTTCTTTAAATAATATCCTTCTTTAGTTACTATTTTTACGTAATCATCAGCCGCTTCTAAATAGTGTACTTGTGTAACCGGTATAATTTTTATTTTTGTTCCATCCTTTACTACAATCCGATTGGTTTCCTGTGGTGTAGGTGCCAATGTTTCTAACAATATGCTTGTATTGGTGTTGGCATTATGGCTTAGTACTTTCTGAATGGCTTTATCAAACCGTTCGCGGCTAAAAGGTTTCAATAAATAATCAATTGCATTTTGTTCAAAAGCTTTAATGGCATATTCTTCAAAGGCAGTTGTAAAAATAATGGCAGCATTCGTTTCTACTAATTCCAATAATTCAAACCCGGTTATTTTGGGCATTTGTATATCTAAGAACAATAAATCGGGCTGGTATTGCTGTATTTGTTTAGCTGCTTCAAAGCCGTCGCCACATTCGGCTTGTAAATGAATAGAAGGATAATGTTGCAAGTACTCTTTAATGATACTGCGTGCCAGTGGCTCATCATCTATTATAATACAATTCATGGGTTTAGTTCGTTGTATTTATTTTAAGTTGTGGAATCAACAAAGTTGTACTAAAGGTGGACTCAGTTTTTTCAATGGTTAATAAATCATTTCGTCCAAATAACAGCCAGAGTCTTCGTTTCACTGCCGATATTCCAAAGCCTGTTCCGGGCAAAGTTACAGCTGTGCTGGCATCATAGGGATTTTGAATTGTAATAATTAACTGGCCATTTTCATTTATTGCTTGTATGTTAATGGTAACCTCACCAATGGTATCATATAACCCGAATTTAATCGCATTTTCAACCAAGGGTTGCAATAACAATGAGGGAAGTGTTAACGGTAAGGCATTGCTGTTTGCCTGAATATTGGTTAACATTCTATACCCAAAACGTACCTGTTCAATAGAAAGATACAAACCAATATAGGATAATTCTTCTTCTAATGTATTCCAATGGTCTTCTTTACGCAATGTGCCTCTCAAAAACTCAGACAATTGTTGTATCATTTCTCTGGCTTTTTCAGGTTGTACAGTAGTTAATGCGCTAATGGAATTTAAACTATTAAATAAAAAATGGGGTTGCAATTGTTGGCGCAATTTAGATAGTTCTGCTTCTTTGGCTAATTCAGCAATACTCTGCTGTTGGGTTTCTGTTTTTAACCAATCTATTTGTGTGTACCAAATTAAACCGGCTAATGTAATGCAGCCCATCATCAAGAACCCAAATGCAAAGCGCAATAATAAGGTAGTTTTTAGTAATTGTATATAAGCTGCATTACCGGCAAAAATATGCTTTAGTATGAATTGTATCACGATGACCCATGCTACGCTTAATACAAAGCTTACTACAATAATGTACCAGTATTTTTCTTTTTTGGGTAAATAGTATCGTAGGTTATTGATCACCAACCAACAACAGGCAAACAACAAAATATTTCCTACAATGCTATCTGTAATAGCGATTGCGGAACTTATTCCGGTTATTAATAAAATGTTCCATTGCAATATTATCCAAACCAGCCACCAGAAAATGAGTGCTGGTACATTTCCTTTGCCGTGTAAAAAAGATTGGGTCACTATATTAGTAAATGGTTTGTGTTTGTAATGAATTGGCTTCTACAACTTGTACTGCTTTTTTGTGGGTAATATATAAATAGTTTTCTGCATTATCAACTTCTTTAATACAGGAGGCAATTTCAATTCCATCTGTCGGCGATTGAATATCGTATAAAGCCGTAATGGCAATAAACTGCCACTGCACCGGCTGTTGGTGAATGTTCATAAAACAATCTTCTTCTGCTTTACCCAATACAATAGCCTTTTGTAAAGCTTCTTGTTGGTGAGTGGCATAAAACAATCTGATTTGTTCATCAAATTGCGGCGTATGGTTTCCATTTCCACAAACAATTCTGAAAACCATTTTTGCAATATAGCAGTTCATGTGGTTCTGTTTGAAAGATATATAATATAAAATAACTCAATGGTTTATTTAGCTATTCACCTATTCTCCATTCATCAACGACAACATTCTGTTCAGCACTTCACTGCTGTTTGTTGTAAATAGCTCTTATTTGTTGATATGCTTCATTTGTAGCGCTGTAATGGTTTGTTTAACTGCTTCCTGATTAGAAGTTGGTGTATAATTGAAATACCTGTTAAATTTAGAACTGTCAAAATAATAATCCCTGTCATATTGATAACACATTTCACTCAACTCTCTTAATATTGGGATGAACATACCCAGTGTTTGAATGCCCCATTTGGGTAATACCTGGTATTGATGTTTTGTATGCATCTCTTCAGCAAATAATTGTATCCATTCTTCACCGGTAATTTTTTGCGTATCTGTAGGCAGGTTCCAAATTTGATTGTAAGCAGACGGCATATTACCCAATAAGGCTGTTCCTTTGCCTAAATCAGGTGTATAACCCATGCTGTGTATTACTTTGGCATTGCATACCCATTGTGCTTTCTTCCCTAATTTTAAATTTTTGTACACCATTGTCATGAGAATACTTTTCTGAATAACGCTGCCAAAAAAATCAGGAGCACGGGCAATGATGGCATCTAAGTTTTTACTTTCTATACTATTGAGAATCAGTTTGTCTACTTCAGCCCTTACCTTACCTTTTTTACTGGTAGGACTAATAGGCGATGCTTCAGTAATGTGGTTTACATAGTCTCCGCCAATGGCGTATACGTTATCAAAGAAAACTAATTTGCAGCGGTGTTGTACACAAGCATCTATCACGTTTTTAACTAATGGGGGCCACATCTGTTGCCAAATTTTGGTATTGTATTCGAGGCCAATTAACAAATAAACAATAACACTGCCTTCTACGGCTTTAAATACTTCTTCCCGGTTGAAAAGATTGGCTGCTAACAATTCATCTGTTTCATTTACTTTTTTTGGGTTCCTTCCTACTAATCTAATATCTGGAGTGAATTTTGGCAATTCTTTTGCCAGTTCTATACCAATGGCCCCACCGGCACCTAAAATAGTTTGTTTCATTTTATTGATTTGTTGAATTCATTTATAGTCGGATGTTTATGTTTAATGTGAATGTTACCCTATGGCTGCACCGTCAGTAACTCCTGATTTCAATACCTGCAAATACGGCAGATCCTTTTAAAATGAGTACTTTATTAGGTGTATCTGAAATGATGGTATTTTGATTACGTTTATCATCTACACCATGAAATACGCCATCCATTTCGTTTTTAACAGTCCAGCTTTTCGGCACAATCAATTTCACACCCCCAAAAACTGATTCTATTTGCAGGCAGGCCGGTTCTTGCATGTCGGCTTGTGTACAATCTATTTCAACACCGCCAAATACACAGTTAATTTTACCGCCTGAAAATTTTTTTGAAATAACACTGCGTTGCACACCACTAAAAATTGAATTAATGTTTAAGAAATCTTCTTCGCTGGTAATTGGTGTTGGCGTATCGGCGATTGTACTTTTATAATTTTGCTCATACCGGAATCTTCTACCACATCCGTGATTGATTTTTTTAGGTTTTACAATAAAAATAATACCTAAGCCAATTAAAAAGGCAGGCCATAGATATTGATGAAATGTAGCATTAGCTAATTGCTGATCAATTAGAAAAAAGCTACCAATGCCAACTATAATAATCCAGGAAAAATTTTGGAATCGATGTTTAATACCCGATAAGATGCCAATAGCAATCAGTAACATTGGCCAGGAAAAAATCCAGTCAGGGATGGGATAACCCATTTTGTTAGCCAATAACAATAATCCGCCAATAATAAAGAAGATGCCCATGTAGAGCCGGTTGCTTTTTTGTTCGTATGGATGATTCATCATGTTTTTTTTATTGATGAGTCAAAGCTAAATACTTTCATCCCATACGAAAATAGTAGTTAGGTATTTGGAGGTAATTGGGCGGTAAATGCCTGAAAAACATAGGTAGATGAATGAAAATACTGTTAATTTCATTCATTCAATGAAGTTCTTGTACCAGAATTAATTTTTATTCTTTAGTATCATCAAATAAAAATAGGTTACGCAGCAAAAGTTAATTAAAAAATACTACTAATAAAATAAAATAATCCTGCAATAGCAATGATTAAACTACCCCACCATAAAATACTTTTTTTAGTAAGAATAGAAATTGCAGAAATAGCAATTGCTACTTGAAATAATGTAACAGCTCTGGCCAATAACATATGTTTTTCAAGGTGCGCCTCACTACTTTCCTCAAAAGAACTTGCTTTAGCTTTTATAGCATTGCTTTCCTGTAAGGTTTCATCTACTGTTTTGTGGCTTGTAATTGAAGTAGTTGATTCTAGTTTTCTAATTTCGGCTTTAATTGTTTTTGCCTGATAGTAAGCCCATTGGTCGGAGGCCTTTATTTGGTCAATCATGGCCTCATTGGAATGATGACCAGCCATTAAACTGGATATTGCTGCCAGTACTGCCATTAATGCAGTTGATATAGCAATATACATTGAAAAATGCGAAGGTTCTTTTTCGTTGAGTTCTTCTACTTTTTCTTTGATGGTTTCATGCAAATGCTCGGTAGGTACTTCTATCTCATCCATAATAGTATTTTTAAATTAGTTTTGACAAATTGTATCTATGCAACACCTGTTCAAAATTACTGTAATGTTGATTGTACGGAATTGTTTATTTTGCCTTATAGGATTAATAATTGATTAAAGTACAATGTCCATTTTCTTAAAAACAAGGTTATGCGGAAAATTCTTGTTGTTTTCATTTTGCTAACAATGGCATATGCTGGCACTATAGGCTGTCAGCAACCCCAAAATAATCAGTCAAAACCGCACTATAATGATATTAAACTGAGTAAAGATGCCGGGTTTAATTCTAATCCCAAAATCATTCGTTATTCACGTCATGCCAGATGCAGAATGGAATGCAGGCATATTACAGAGAATGAGATAGGTGAAATAATACATAATGGTAAAATTGATTACCGTAAAAGCCAGTTACAGGCCGATAATTGCCAAAAGCGTTACGCTTTAGAAGGGAATACAAACGAAAACCAATACCTGCGGGTAATAGTAGCCGAATGTGGTGATGTGTTAACCGTTATTACCTGTATTGATTTAAAAGAGGATTGGCCCTGTAGCTGCCACTAACGGTATATCCTTGATGTATTAACATAAGTTTAATAAGGCCTTGAATTACCTGCCACTAATTATTACAATTTTCGTTGCTAATTTTTCCTGTCCAATTAACTGGTCGCGTATCAATACTAAGTAAACGCCACTGGCTACTTTTTCGCCTTTATAATTTAATCCGTTCCAAACGGCTTGTCCGCCCAATGCTTGTGTTTGATATACCAATCTGCCCGATAAATCAGCAATTTTCACCAATGCATTTTCGGAAACCCCTCTTATGGCAATGGTTCCGGAATAGCCGGGAGGAACTGGATTTGGAAACACTAATACACTATCGTTGGTAGTAGTACCTTCTGTTGCAGTGCTTCTATAGCTTACAATACCCGTAAAGGTGCTGATGAATACTTCGCCGGTATTGGGATTAATTACTAATTTTTGAACATTATTATCTGGCAAGGGTGAATTGGATGCAGTAAAATGCTGAATAATTTTATCGCCTTCGGCTGAAACCAGCCATACACCATTATTAGTGCCTACCCACTTTCTGTTAGCGCCATCAACAGCAATACATTTTACTTGTTGGCCTTGAAACAAATAACCCGCAAAAAGGTCTTGTTGAATAACGGGCCAAACGGCATCGCAAGGTTGTTGAAAATAATTGGTAGCACATTGTATTACTCCAATGCCATTATCGGTACCAATCCAGATAAATCCGTTTTTATCTTTTGCCAGGCAATACACATTATTACCGGGTAAGTTTCCTTTGCCAATACCGGTTTGTAACAATTGCCATTGGTCATCATTGGTAGCATCAATACTATTTCCATAATTATAACAAAGCAAGCCGTTGTTTTTGGGGCTTATTATCCATAACTGATTGGCATCATCTACCACAATTTGGCTCAGTGCATTTTCTGCTAAAGTAAAAGGAACCGAAAAACCTTTAAAATTGCCATCTGCTTTTAAAACCTGTAAATTTTGTGCAGCACCATAGTTGCTTATCCATAAATTATGTTGCGTATCAAAAGCCAAACCGCTAATGCGGTAACTACCAGGGTCGCCAATTGTGGGTTGTAGGGTGGAGTTGCTTTGCTTATATATTTGAATATTGTTTCCATTTATGTGCACCAACCCGCCACCGTAACTGCCTGCCCAAATACTTCCATCTTTATTATCAGTGGCTAAAGTAATAAAGTCGAGTGTGGTATCTAAAACCGGATTAGTATATGCACCCACATCACTCCATATACCATCTTTCAAAAAATAAATACCATTTCGGTTATATTGATAATTCCAGGCATCGTTAACACTGCCGGCAGCTACATATAATGTTTGTTGGGTAATAACCATATCGCCACTGGCAGGCCCTAATGGGCCATTGGGAACATACCGTTGATAACTGTTATTACTAAAGGCCGATAATCCTGCATAATAATCTGCAATCCAGGTAGTATTATTAGCAATAATCGCATCCTTCGGAAAGGATACTACGTTGGGTACTGCAATGGTATTGATTATATTTGCATTTGCTGCTAAAGTAATTACCCTGCTATTACCTGAAGCCGTTCTTTGGCAAATTAACAGGTTATTACCCGATGCTTCCATTTTAGTAATTGGCCAATTATTATCAGCATACCACAATACCCAGTTATTGTTGTTCCATACGTAAATGGTATTTTGTAATTGTGCATAAAGTAAACCATTGGCAACAACTATATTGTTTACGGTACCGGCTGGCAAGCCATTGGTGCCACTCATGTTTGACCAGTTGCTGTAATTGGCTAAGTTAGTGCCAGCAGCCGGTGCTGTTTTTAAACCCTCATCGGTAGCAGCATACAACTGATTGTTAGATTGAATACAGGCATTGATGTTTATTTGATTGCCATTGCTGCCAATTATCCAAGTATCTTTTATGTCGTAGTTCTGCAGGTTAACCACAACAATGCCCAGCCCGGTTGATAAATAAGCAAAACCGGCATTGCAGTATATAGAATGAATGGTTTTATTGCCGCTGATATTGCTTCTTTGAATATCGCTGATGTTGGTAACGATACTTCCTTTTAGTACATCTATATTGCTGCTGTTATAGGCAATTACCAATTGCTGTGTAAGGTCATCCCATCCAATTGTACTTACACCCATATCGTTAAGGCCGGTTACTTTACTATATCTTTCTATTTCATTGTTGGCATCAATGCTAAAAACATTATTGGTTGTTGCACAATACAATTTATCACCCTGTACTACTGCTGTTGCATTTTTGTAATTAAAATGCTCCCGCCAATAGCCAATGGGTTGTAAGCTGCTTTGTGCCAAGCTTTGTATGCAGTATAAACATAACAGCCAACACCATTGTAAACGTTTTATGTAGAATGCGTTACTGTATAACATGCTTTAAAAGTAAAAGAGTATCAATTGTTTTCTTTTTGTATATAATGTTGAATGGTAAAGAAATTGACAATCCACAAAATTCCTAAAAATAATACTGCTGTGGTAAAGGTATATACCGAAAGCATATTGCTGATGAACATATATTGTTGTTGCAGCCAACCGGCAACGGCATATTGCAGTATGCCAATAATCAATACTGCACCTGTAATAATAAAAATATTGGGAGGAAAAAAACGGTGCATTAAAAACTGCCTTAATTGTTTTGGTGCTGCACCCAAGGTAATGAGCAATTGTATTTCATTCTTACAAGATGCAATGGTTAATTGAATAAACAATGAAAAGATGAGTAGTGCAAACAGTAATAAAATGATACCGGTAATCCAACTAATGCGCACCACCATATTTACAATTTGCCGGTATTTGCTAAAGCGGGTTTTATCGGCATCAGTAGTGAGTTGGTGTGCTTTTAAATATTGCACCAATGCAGGATTTCCGGGGTCTTTGGTACGAATTACCACTCTGGATGGTTGCAACACATTGTCGGTGGCATATTGTGAGTTAGCCCATTGCATAAATGATTCCGGAACCAGTAATGAAGTAATTCTATCGCTAAATCCAACTACTTTTCCTTTTAATGATACCATGCCATTGGGTGTTTGAATATTCACTTTAAACACAATCATTTTTACAATTTCCTGTGTTATCTGCGGCAGGTTTTGTGAAAGTGAAAATTGAAAATTATAAAAATCGAGAAATAAGTTTGGCGCAATTATAGGTATAATATCTTCTCCGGGTGCCCAATGCCATTGAGAACTGTCTACATCAATAAATGCTGCAGGTACACTTTCAAATGAAATATCGGTATAAAACGGAAACTGGCTGCTATAGCTTTGTATAGAGGCTTTGAAGCGGCTGGGCGTTAAAATACCTACTGCATCAACAAAAGGTTGTTTTTTAAAATCATCAATGGCTGAAGCCGATAAAGTGGTATTGCCATAATTGGCGTTGGTGAGTTGTTTATTTACTACTAAAAAGTTGGCTACACTATCCTGGTTGCTTTTACTGTGCAATAAATCGTTGTAATTGGCTTGTAACTGTACTGCAGATAAAATGAGTAACAGCGCAGCAGATAGCCCGATAATAGCCAGCAACAAACGTAATCTGCCCGATGCGGTTTTAATGATTTTTTTTAATATGCTATTCCATTCTTTCACTACAGTTGTAAAGTTTGGTGGTATGAAAAATGTGCATCTTCATCTAAATCGGTTAATATAAAACCGGCATTTCTTTTGGTACATTCTTCGGCAATCAGTACAGCGGCTTTTGCAGTGTTTTCACGGTCAAGGTGACTAAAAGGTTCATCCATCAATAACCAGTTAAAAGGTTGCATCAGTGCACGAATAATTGCAATTCGTTGTTGTTCTCCATAACTACAAATGCCTGTCCGTTGGTTTAAAATTTTACTAATCCCTAATTCTTTTGCCATTTCATCAATGATGTAAGAAGGATAATAGGGTTGATACATAACCCTTTTTAATTCAATATTTTCACGGGCGGTAATATTTGGGAATAGGCGCAGGTCCTGGAATATAATACTGATGTTTTGTTGGCGCAGAATAGCTAATTCCGCTGCATTGTATTGTTTTTGTTCCTGTTTGTTCCAGTAAATACTTCCTTCATAATCGTTACGCAGGTGGTACAATAAATGAATAAAAGTGGTTTTGCCTGTACCACTGGGTGCTTTTATTTTAATAAAATGACCGGATGCAAATTCCACATCTTGTAACCAAATATCGCTGTTACGCTTTTGTAGATTTGATTTTAATGGAACAGGAACCAGGTTTTCAATATGTAAGTGCATCATGTTGTTGCTTCAAATTACAGGCTGCCCAATCTGGAAGAAAAAGGAACATTGAAAATAGATTCATTGGTATCGCCGTCATTATTTTTTCTGGCATTCCTGTTTTTTTGCATTTGTTTAGAAATGTAGGGAAATAGTTGCAGTATGCTTACTAAACTGTTTTGCGATTCATTCTGCATACGCAGTACATAACTGCCTGATGTATTTGTGCCATTAAAGGGTACTCCTTTAATAATTACATCTTTAAAAGTGTGGTGAATAAGCGTGTTTGAAGCACTGCTGTCGGTGGCAATAACATCAATAATTTTTTCAATATCGCTATACACAAATGTATGGCTACCTTTCATTTGCTGTAAAATGTTATCGTTAAAAGCAACCGGTGCATTGTTGTTATTATAGGTAACCAATAAGGCAGTATCGTTGGTAATGATCATGTTTTTATCGTCAGTGAATAACGTTAAGTTTATGGCCCCCATTATTTTACCTGCTTTATAGGTTTTATTTTCTTTTACTACCCAGCCGGCTTCAGCAACTTTGTTCATAATAGTATGAAAGCTGGAAGGATTGCCAATTGGCATATTTATCAAAAATTTACCCCACTTGTGTATATCGGTTTTGTAACTTTTTAAATTCAGGTCAGAAATTACTAAAGCCATATCGCCCGTAAAGGCGTTGTAAATTGTTGATGAGGGTATACCAGTTTTGTCTAAAAACCCATCTACTAACGGTGCCACATCTAGCTCTTGTAAAACGCCATTAATAATTTGTGGATTAAATGCCATTAGCATCGCAAAATCAATATTTTTTGAAGGATAATGTTCAATCAGTTGTGTATTTACCTTGCCGCTTTTATAGGTTTCTAAAATTGCTTTTACCAGTTTGTTGGGATAAAAATTAGTATTGGCTACAATTTTTCCTTTTTCAAAATTAAAAGTACCGGTCGTAATATTGTTATTGAGTAAATCGTTTAATTTGGGCAATTGCAACATGCCGGTATTAAAAGTATTTAGTGCATTGGTAGTGGTGCTGTAAAAATAGCCATCAGAAGGGGTTTTAAATAAATTCTGAACCAATGGTATTGCACTCATAGATGTGCCTGTACTTTCCGTATAATAGCGGTTTACTTCTTTTTTTAATTCATTAACCTTGCTAATTATGTCAGGTTCTTTTACCCGCATAATGCTGTCAGGAAATAACCCTTTGGGTTGTTCTGTGTAATCTTGCAGCGTAACTATCGCATTTTCTTTATTCCATGAAACAATACCGTTGCCATCCCATTGTATAAAAGCATAATTTTTTTCATGGTGTATATCTCTTCCTTTCAAATAATCAATACCGGTTAAGTAAGCCGAGAGCTTACCGCTGTCGGTAATTCCCATAATTAAGCTTATAAAATTGCTGTACGATTTGTTGGCATATACTTTTGTAGTTTTAAAAAGTATTACCCGGCTATTCCAGTTAATGCCCGCCTTCTTCAGTTGTTGATATTGTTGTAACAAATTGGTATTGCCTGTATCTGTTTTAATCAGTTTTTGAATAACCGAGTCAACTGAAATGCCTGCTGTTTCTAATTTGTTGTGTATTTGTTGGGTGTTTATGCACATAATGGTAGATGCATCATTGGGTATGAGTTTTAACTCTTTGGGTGTTTTAGAAGAGCAGGCGGCCAGCAGGCTAATGCCCAGTAGCACAATGCAATAGGAAAAAATATGACGTTGCATGAAGTGTATTTTATAATATGGTTGTAAAAATGTGGTAATTTTCTTTCAAAATCACATAAATATATAAAATTCCTTTCAATTCTTTGTAGCATGGTACAATACTTCCTGAATATTAGGTCGTATATGTAAATTAAACAATAAATTATTGTTGCGGGTAGGATTTACATGGTTGCTTAAGAAAATGTACACCAAATTTTCTTTGGGGTCAACCCACACACAGGTGCCTGTAAAGCCGGTATGCCCAAACGTAAGGGGCGATGCGTCTTTACACGGGTAGGGGTAAGGGTCTTTGGATGTGGCATTGTTTTTTTCAGGTTTGTCGAAACCCAGTCCTCGCCTGCTTTCAGCACTATTGTATGCAGTAAATTTATTAATTACCTGCTCCGATAAATAGCGTTTGCCGTTCATTACGCCCTTGTTCAATAACATTTGATATAGTTGAGCTAAATCGTAGGCATCACTAAACAAACCGGCATGGCCTGCAATACCACCCAGCATCGCAGCGCCTTCATCATGTACATCACCCCATATTTGTTGGTTTCTGAAATGCGTTTCTACCTCCGTTGGGGCTATTTCATCCAAAGGAATTTTTTTGCGGGGTGAAAAGGTGGTAGATATCATTTGTAAAGGCCGGTAAAACTGATCGTTTACATATTCATCTAAACGCTGGCCGGTTACTGCTTCTACTACTTTAGCCAATAAAATAAAATCATTATCGCTATACACATAATGCCCGTGTGGCAGTAGTTTGCTTTGCATAATGCGGTGTAGAATAGTATCCTCCCAATTGTTACGCAGGTATAGGTTTTCAGCTACTCTTATCTGGTGGTTAGCATCTTTTTGTGTAGAAAAATATTGTGGTAAAGGCATGCCCGTTACCGAGTCAATTACTTCTTTATAAAAACTGATAAAAGGTACTAAGCCTGCCTGATGCAATAATATATCTTTCAACACCAAACCGGATTTGTTGGTGCCACGTGCCACCGGTAAATAATCGCCTAAGGTTTTATGGATATCTACCTTTCCTTCATCTACTAATTTCATGATAGCTACTGTAGTGGCCGATACCTTAGTTACCGAAGCTAAGTCGTATACTGTTTGTAATGTTACCGGTATCTGTTTATCAAAATTCGTATAGCCAAATGCTTTGTGATACACTACTTTCCCATTTCTTGCCGCCAATACTTGGCAACCGGGATAGGCGCCTTTATCAACACCCTCCTGTGCAATACTATCTATTTGTTGAAGTATAGCAGCATTCATGCCCACTGCCTCAGGCGTTGTTGCAGGAAACCAATCATTGTACTGCAATCCGGTACCGTAAGGCAAAGAAGTACAAACAGAAACCGGCAAAGTTCCCTTGGCTGTTAAGTTGCCTGTTAGCCATTGGTAAGCTGCCAATTGTGTATCGTAAGTATCTTCATTGCAAGCTAACAAATTGGGTGCTTCACAAACATTGGCAATGGCATACGGATTACCAAAAATGCATACAATACTTTGTGGTAACTGTTGTAATTGGTTTAACAGATATACTGAAGGATTATCTATTCCAAAGTTATGGGCGGGGCGGCGACTGTAATTGTGTAAGCCAACAATAATGACATCATAATTGCCCGAATGGATGCTGTTCAGTAAAAGATTGGCAGCCGCCGTATCTGATTTTGTCTGCGGAATGGTGCTGTTTAAATTATCCATGACTTCTTTACCCACAGTTTGTTTATCTGCAAAGGCATAGTAGGCAGCGCCAAAATGGGTTTGTAATTGTTGAGCAATGAATGGCATACCATTTGCACCAATAGATACATACGCAATTTTTTTATGCTGTTGTAAGGGGTGTAAAGCGGCATTGTTTAGCCTTAATAAAGTAATTGCCTGTTCCGCTAATGCTTTGTTTAGCGCTGCAGTGTGTTGGTTTAAATCATTAACTAAGTTTGTAGTGTCAATAGGTCTACGTTGTGCTAATCCCATATTGTATTTCACTAATAACACTTTTTTCACTCTTGCATTAATATCATTCCAGCTTAATTTTTTTTGCTTGATGGCATGTAATATCAGTTCAATGCTACCCGGTACATCGCCGGGTAAACATAGCATATCATTACCTGCAATAAGCGATTGTAAGGCTGCCTCGCCGGCAGGAAAATATTTGGCAATACCCTGCATTTCTAACGCATCGGTGAAAGTGATTCCTTGAAAGCCCAATTTGTTCTTTAATAATCCGGTAACGGCATTTTTAGAAATGGAAGTGGCAACATGCTCCGTGCTGTCAATGGCCGGTACAAACAAATGGCCCATCATTACACTACCTACCCCGGCTTTAATCAGCGTTTTAAATGGGTATAATTCCAATGATTCTAATTGAGCCATACTTTTATTAATAGCGGGTAGGTCTTTGTGTGAATCAACTGAAACATCGCCATGGCCGGGAAAATGTTTGGCACAAGCCATGATGTTTTCATCCTGCATTCCCTGCATAAAGGCGGTACCGTATAAAGCTACTTTGTATTTGTCTTCTCCAAAACTTCTGTCGTTAATCACCGGGTTCTCAGGATTGTTGTTAATATCAACCACCGGTGCATAATTTACCTGAATACCCATCCGTTTGCATTGTTCGCCCACTGCTTTACCAAACTGATAAATGAGTGGTGCATTATCACTGATAGCACCCATGAGCAATTGGCGTGGAAAAGGTATCACGCTATCTAACCGCATGCCGAGCCCCCATTCGCCATCAATACAAATCAATAAAGGCGTTTTGGCCAGGCTTTGATAGTAATTGGTAAGTAAAGCCTGACGTACGGGCCCTCCCTGAAAAAAACATAAGCCACCTACATGGTACTGTTGTACCAATTGGGTTACTGCCTGAATATGGTCAGCACCTAAATTACTATGGGCACGTACAATCATCAGTTGGGCAATGCGGTCTTTTTTATTCATTTTTTTAAAGGTGTGGTTCACCCATTTGTCTGCTGCTTTGGTGTGTGCATAAAAATTTTGTGCCTGCAATGAACAACTGATAAATAAAAACTGTACAACAGCTAAGCATGTTTTCATATTCAAAAAATAATTTTTATGGTTGGATGGATGGTTGTGTTTTGTATTAATTGTATTGGCCTGTGTAGGGGTAGAAAACAATTTTGGGTGATACGTGAATGTGGTACGCATATTTTTGTTAAGGTGATGCCGGTTTACAAACAACCTGATACGGTAAATAATATTAAAGTTAAGTTGTACTGCCCATTGGCAGTGGCCACAATTTACCAAAAACAGGCAGAAAGCCGAATTATTTTGCAGGAAAATACAGGAGTGGTGGGTAAATAAAACGCCATACAATGATGTGGTACGGCGTAAATGCAAAAATAATTTTGGATGAAAAGAGTATTAATCCCCTATGGCTGCTTCCTCTGAATCGGTATGTTCGGGTAATTCAATGGCAATATCATTTTGTTTGATGATGCCGAACCAACGCACCATTTTTTTCATATCACTGGTATATACCCGGTCAAAATCCATTTCCGGATATACTTTTTTGAAATAGTTGAGAATGGCCTTTGGGTCTTTATCGGAGGGGATGATTTCAGCACTTTTTTCCATGGCCTTGAATACTTCTACTAAATTCACATTTTCACGGATGGTAAAGATTTCAATGCTTTCAATATGCGAAAAATTATGGACACGACTGCTCACAAATTTGGTGGTATTGTCTTCTAATGAGCGAACAATAGCGCCATCTGTTTTACTGCCTACCAGTTCAAACAAACCACTCATACCTGAAATAGCTATTAACTTTCTATATTCCATACTTCCTTTTTTATTGGCTGCAAAGTAAAGGGAAAGATGTAAAAACAATCATAAACATTTTTAGCTGCCTTTTTTTGTGTTAGGCATAATGGGTGGAAGTATCTTCTCATTCACCTCGGGTATTGTTGTGTTGATGAATGTACCATTTATACTAAAAAAACTGCAAAACTGGCAGCAAACAAAACCGATACCTGTTCGATACTAGTTCGGTTTTCAACGCTGTTGAGTCGAACTTGTCTCGAATCATTCTCGAAGCAGGTAGGTAGGAGAGAACAGGTTAATTTAATGACGAATTGGCAGTTTAATGATATCTCTTGCCTTTCTTTGTTCAATGTATTACTTATAGGAAATGAACAGTGACCCCCGGCTTTAAGAGCGTGCACCTGAGGTATCCATCCCTCTCTTCTGCACATGTTTCGCTGTGCAATTTGCTGATGCACAAATTGCACCACTTACTGCATTCAGTTTAGTAGCACCAATAAATTTGGAATGGAATTAGCTTATGACAAAACCAATTCCGTTGCAGGCACAACTTATGCCAATGCACAATACAATGGTAACATTACAGGTACAGTATGGAAATCGGCAGGTGATGCCACCAAC
>NZ_SCKY01000014.1:0-118005 GCF_004100315.1 Hydrotalea sp. AMD
GGTTTCAATAAAGCAGTTGGCATGCCCGTCAAATTCTTCTTTTAAAGGTTCTCCTTTCATATAGCGAAGAATATTTTCGGTGAGTATTTCTGCTTCAAAGTGGGCTACCGAACCTGCTTTGGATGCTGGTATGTTTGATGCATCGCCAATTACAAAAATATTTACATAATTTTTAGATTGCAGCGTAGTGCGGTTGGTGGGCACATAATTCAAATCATCCCCTAACCCTGAACGTGCCATTAATTCATCCCCTTTATTGGTGGGCACAGTCACCAGCAGGTCAAAGGGTACTTCCTTGCCGCTGTAATCAATTATTTTTTTGTTGGCATTGTCTACTTCCTGTATAGCAAAATCACTAACAATATCAATGTGTTTTTCCTGTAACAGGTGTTCTAAAGCTTCGGTACTTTTGGGTTTGGTAAAGGCACCACTCAATGGCGTAACAAAAGTAATTTGTACTTTATCACGCATGTTTTTATGTTTCAAATACGAGTCGGCCAGAAAAGCAAATTCTAAGGGTGCAACCGGGCATTTAATGGGCATTTCGGTAATGTGTACAACTAAACGGCCACCTTTCCAGTCTCTTAGTTTATTGCGCAAAGCCAATGCACCTTCAAAAGTGTAAAAGTCAAATACAGACTGATGCCATTCAGTACCTTTCATGCCCTCGGTTTCTTCCGGTGCAATTTTGGCACCGGTGGAAATAATTAAAATATCATAAGTAATAGTATCGCCATCGGTTAATGCTATGGTATTAGTGGTAGGTTCTATTTTTTCAATCCGTTTGTTGATGAAGTGTACACCTTTGGGAATAAATTCGGTGATGGATTTAATAATATCTTCCGGTGCATAAATATCAAAAGGTAAAAACAAATAGCCGGGCTGGTAATGGTGTTCTTTGCGTTCATCTATAATGATAATATCCCATTCGTCGTGCTTTAATTCATGTTTTAGGTGGTTGGCCATCATGGTACCTGCGGTGCCTGCGCCTAATATTACAATCTTTTTCATAACAATTTTTTAATGTGTTTACTGTTTCATTTGGTACTGTAAAAGTACATGGGGCATTTAGTGTATTATATGACGGTTGTTAGTTGCATTTATGATTAAAATCATATACTTTTAGCCAAGGAAAACGTGGTAGTGTAATAATTGTCACAATACATGCAATAGCTATTGGTAATTTTAAAATTTCTATAAAACCTGCACCTCTTTTATTGGTTGGGCACAGTAACAAAACAAGTATAAAAATATATTTTTATGGATTTAGAATTGCTTTCCCGCATACAATTTGCTTTTACTATTGCTTTTCATTACATCTATCCGCCCCTGAGTATTGGATTGGGTGTAGTGATTGTAGGATTGGAAGGCTTGTTTCTGAATACAAAAAATCCTTTATATGCAAAGCTTTCCCGTTTTTGGATAAAAATATTTGCATTGATATTTGGAATTGGTGTGGCAACCGGTATTGTAATGGAATTTGAATTTGGTACCAACTGGGCAACTTATTCACGTTTCGTGGGCGATATTTTTGGGAGTGCCTTGGCTGCAGAAGGCATTTTTGCTTTTGCATTAGAGTCTGGCTTTTTGGGTGTACTGTTGTTTGGATGGAACAAAGTATCTCCAAAAATGCATTTCTTCTCAGCAGTAATGGTTACTCTAGGCTCTATGTTTTCGGCGGTATGGATTGTAGTGGCTAACTCCTGGCAACAAACACCTGCCGGCTATCATTTGGTAGGGCATGGTTTAGCTGTGCGGGCAGAGGTTACCGACTTTTGGGCTATGGTGTTTAATCCTTCATCGGTTGATCGCTTGTTGCATGTTTGGGTGGGTGCATTTTTAGCAGGTTCTTTTTTAGTGTTGAGTGTACATGCTTATTACATTTATAAAAACAAACATGTTGAAATATCAAAAAGAGCATTTAAAGTAGCATTGGCAATAGCAACGGTATCGGCTTTACTCCAATTATTTATTGGCGATCGGTCTGCCAAAGGGGTGGCCGTTAACCAACCGGCTAAATTAGCCGCATTTGAAGGGCATTATGATAGTTTGGCTGCCGCCGATATGTATCTTATAGGTTATGTAAACATAAAAAAAGAACAGGTAACCGGTATTAAAATTCCGGGTGGTTTGTCTTATTTAATTGATGGCAATTTTTCAACACCGGTAAAGGGCCTGCGTTATTTTAAACCGGAAGACAGGCCTACGGCCGTAAACTTTGTTTTTCAAACCTACCACTTTATGGTGGCTATTGGTTTATTGCTTATAGCATTAACCTTATATGCAGCATTTTTATTTTGGCGCAAAAAATTGTTTGAAAAGAAATGGCTCATGCTTGTTTTTGCTTTCTCAGTACTGCTGCCTGAAATAGCCAATCAGTTGGGCTGGTATTCTGCTGAAGTTGGCCGCCAGCCCTGGGTAGTTTATGGTTTGTTACGCACCAGTGATGCTTTATCTAAATCTGTTAAAGAAAATGAAGTATGGTTTTCTTTAATTCTGTTTACTTTATTGTACCTGTTGTTGTTTGCCTTATTTATTTATTTGTTGAATAAAAAAATTCAGCACGGATTAGATGAAAATGATGGTGAAATAACCGATGCTATGCCTTCAACAACAAAACTTGATGACCCTTTAATACATTAATATGGAAACTTTTTTAGGAATAGAATTGTCTACCTGGTGGTTTGCCATTGTAGGCGCTGTATTTACCGGTTATGCTATTTTAGATGGTTTTGATTTGGGTGCTGGTGCCATTCATTTATTGTTTAAAAAAGAGGAAAGCCGCCGTATTGCCTTAAATGCTATTGGTCCTGTTTGGGGGGGTAATGAGGTTTGGTTAGTAATTGGCGGTGGTGCTTTGTTTGCGGGTTACCCGGATGTATATGCTACTATATTTTCGGCTTTCTATATACCCTTTATTTTGTTTCTGGTATTGTTAATTTTAAGGGCTATCTCCATTGAGTTTAGAAGTAAAGAACCTATGTTGTGGTGGCGTAAATTATGGGATATTCTCTATTTTGTTTCCAGCAGTCTGATAGGTTTTTTATTGGGTGTGGTGTTGGGTAATTTAATCATTGGATTGCCCATTAATGAACATTTTGAATATACCGGTACTTTTCTGCAATTATTAAATCCATATGCCTTGTTAACGGGTGCTACTACTTTGTCGTTATTTGCCATGCATGGTTCTATTTATTTAGTCATGAAAACTGAAAAGCGTTTGTACACCAAGCTTTCATTAATGGTGCATGATACCAGCAGGGTATTTGTAGTGTTTTATATGTTGTTAACCATTGTTACTTTGGTGTATTATCCGCACATGGCTAATACCATTAAAAGGTATCCTTTTTTAATTGCTGTGCCGGTAGTAACCGTATTTAATACCATTAATACAAGGCGTTTGTTAGAAAGTGGTAAATATTTAGTTGGTTTCTTTTCTTCTGCACTAACCGTTGCATTGCTGCTTATTACTTTTGCCATGAATTTGTATCCCAATATTGTACGTTCTACTATCAATCCACTGTATTCATTAACAGTGCATAATGCGGCATCTTCTCCCCGATCACTCACCATTATGCTTATTATTGCAGCCATTGGAGTGCCAATCATTGCTCTATATACCGGTTTTGTATTCTGGACATTTAAGGGGAAAGTGAAATTAGAGGAGAATAGTTATTAAATAGCAACTGATTTTTCATACTTAATCTATAGGATTAATATACTAATAAAAAACATTTGTTATGTGATTTTAGTCACATACCTGTATCTTGTAGTACATTATTTTCAACAAAAAATAAGATTGCTATGCCAGTACAACATCAAATTGTAATTATTGGTGGCGGAAATGCAGGTATTTCCGTTGCCGGTAAATTATTGCTTAAGAATAAGCAATTAGATATTGCCATTATAGATGCTGCCGATAAACATTATTATCAGCCTGCCTGGACATTAGTAGGCGGTGGTGCATTTAATGTGGCAGATACCGTTCGCTCTGAAGCATCGGTAATGCCTAAATCGGTACATTGGATTCAAAAAAAAGTAACCGGCTTTTTACCCAACGTCAATAAGGTATCGTTAGATGATGGTACTGAAGTGGGTTATGAATATTTGGTGGTGGCACCCGGTATTCAAATTAACTGGAGTGCTATTAAAGGATTGCCTGAAACATTAGGTAAAAATGGAGTTTGCTCTAATTACAGTTTCCAATCAGTAAATTATACCTGGGAATGTATTCAAAATTTTAAAGGCGGTAAAGCCATTTTTACCAATCCCAATACACCGGTGAAGTGTGGTGGTGCGCCCATGAAAATTATGTTTCTGGCAACAGATTATTTCAGAAAACATGATTTGCTCAATAAAACGCAGGTTGAATATTGGAGCGGTGGTACCCGTTTATTTGGAGTTGATAAGTATGAAAATACTTTGAAAAAAGTGATAGCCCGGGGTAATATAAAAACACAGTTTTTTGTGCGGTTAGATGAAATAGATGGCCCCAACAAAAAAGCAAAATTTGTGAGCTTTGGCGAAAATAATAAGGATCAGGAATATTGGGTTGATTTTGATATGATGCATGTAACCCCACCACAAAGCGCACCCGATTTTGTACGAAATAGCCCATTGGCCAATGCTGCAGGTTGGGTAGATGTGGATAAGAATACATTACAGCATGTGCGTTATGCCAATATTTTTTCTTTAGGTGATGCTTCCAGTTTACCCACCTCACGTACAGGCGCTGCTATTCGAAAACAAGCACCGGTATTAGTGCAAAATTTATTAGCGCTGATGCAGGGGCAGTCTTTAACTGCCAGCTACACAGGTTATACCTCTTGTCCATTAATTACAGGATATGGCAAACTGGTATTGGCTGAATTTGATTACAACAATCAGCCTATGGAAACATTCCCATTTGATCAGAGTAAGGAGCGTTGGAGTATGTGGATATTGAAAACGAAAATCTTGCCCTGGTTATATTGGCACAAAATATTACCGGGTACTGCCTAAATTTATTATAACCCCCATACAAGAGCCTGCGTTCAATTTTCTAAGCAGACTCTTTTTAGCGGCTACTTTCTAAAGTATGAAAATTGAATTTTTATTTTTTTAATATAAATTTCGTTAAAATTTCAATGGCTGTGTTGTCTGTGATTCATGTCACTTTACAATGCAGTAATAAAAGCCATTTTTACAAATAAATTTTTATCCATGCAGTTTATTTTTGGTTATTTGGCATCGGCTTTAATAGGTATATCGCTCGGTTTAATAGGTGGCGGCGGCTCAATACTAACGGTACCGGTTATGGTATATTTATTTAGTGTAAGCCCGCTTTTGGCAACCTCTTATTCTTTATTTGTGGTAGGCTCTACCAGTTTGGTGGGTGCTTATAACAGTTACAGAAGAGGATTGGTGCGTATTAAAACCGGTTTGTTATTTGGTATATCCTCTATTGCTACTGTGGTTTTAACAAGAAAGTTTTTTATTCCTGCCATACCCAAAAAAATAGCTACCATAGGCTCTTTTGTAATTACAGAAAATATTATGACAATGGTGCTTTTTGCTATTTTAATGGTAGTGGCATCTTTGTCAATGATGCGCAATGGCAACAAAAAAGAAATAACTGATGTAATACCCGATAAAAAAATTAATATCCCCAAATTGTTGGTTTATGGTATTGGTATCGGTTTTATTACCGGTTTGTTAGGCGCTGGTGGTGGATTTTTATTAATACCTACACTGGTATTGTTGGTGGGCTTGCCAATGAAAGAGGCAGTAGGTACTTCCTTGTTTATCATTGCACTCAATTCATTAATTGGTTTTACCGGTGATTTAGGCCATTTTGAAATGGATTGGAAGCTGTTGACAATTGTTACGATCATCGCTATTGGCGGTATCTTCGTAGGTGGATGGTTAAGTAAAAAAATTCATGGAGATAAATTGAAAAAAGGCTTTGGATGGTTTGTATTGGTAATGGGTATTTATATTATTGTTAAAGAATTGTGGTTGCATTAATAAAATATTGTTTTGTGATATGAGTCACTATTCATACTGAATCGTTTTATTAATTTTAATTTTTTAAAAATATGCTTATGGTAGTTGAACAAATTTATACCGGTTGCTTAGCACAGGGCGCATATTATGTTGAAAGTGATGGCGAAGCGGTGATCATTGATCCGCTTCGTGAGGTAGAACCCTATATTCAAAAAGCAGAAAGAAATGGTGCTATCATAAAATATGTGTTAGAAACGCATTTTCATGCCGATTTTGTATCCGGGCATCTTGATTTATCTAAAAAAACAGGTGCTCCCATTGTGTATGGCCCCAATGCTAAACCGGCATTTGATTTTTATGCAGCAAAAGATGGTGAAGAATTAAAAGTGGGTAAAGTAACCATTCAGGTATTGCATACACCCGGACATACCATGGAAAGTACCTGTTATTTGTTGAAAGATGAAAACGGCAAGCCAACCGCGTTATTTAGTGGCGATACCTTGTTTATTGGCGATGTGGGAAGGCCCGATTTGGCTCAAAAAGTAGTAGCTGATTTAACACAGAATAAATTAGCGGCGCATTTATTTCATTCACTTCGTAACAAAATAATGACATTACCGGATGATGTAATTGTATATCCTGCACATGGTGCAGGTAGTGCCTGTGGAAAAAATATGAGTAAAGAAACAACCGATACACTCGGCCATCAAAAGCAAACCAATTATGCACTGCGTGCAGATATGACGGAGGCTGAATTTATTAAAGAAGTAACAAACGGATTGGTTCCACCACCTGCATATTTTCCTTTGAATGTAATGTTGAATATTCAAGGCTATGAAAGTATTGATAAGGTGCTGGAACGCGGACAACATGCTTTTTCTCCCAATGCTTTTGAAGCTGCAGCCAACGAAACAGGTGCCATTATTTTAGATACCCGCGACCCTCAGGTATTTGCGCAAGGCTTTATTCCCAATGCTATTAATATTGGTATTGATGGAAATTTTGCGCCTTGGGTGGGTGCCATGATTCCCGATATTAAACAGGAAATTTTATTGGTAACAGATGAAGGTAGAGAGGAAGAAGTAATTACCCGATTGGCCCGGGTGGGTTATGATTATACCATTGGTTACCTGAAAGGGAGTTTTCAGGCTTGGAAAGAAGCAGGTAAAGAAGTAGATATCATTCTATCCATAACACCTGAAGAGCTGGCCGCAAAAATGGAACAAGAAGAAGTGGCTATTTTAGATGTACGCAAAAACAGTGAATATTTAAGCGAACATGTAGTAGATGCCGAAAATGCACCGCTCGATTTTATAAATGACAGCATGAGCTTGATTAATAAAAATAAAACATACTATGTGCATTGTGCCGGTGGTTACCGCTCCATGATTTTTAATTCTATTTTGCGGGCAAGAGGTTTTGATAATTTAATTGATGTAAAAGGCGGCTTTACTGCTATTAAAGAAAGCGGTAAGTTTCCTGTTACCGATTATGTATGCCCAAGCACTTTATTGTAAAACCAAATAAATACGGAAAAATAAAACATATGTCAACATTAAAAGAAATCGTAAACAATTCAGCAACAAGTATTGTAGATGTACGCACGGTAATGGAGTTTCAAGGCGGCCATGTGCCCGGTGCAATCAACATTCCATTAGATGAAGTCCAGAACCGTTTAGAAGAATTTAAAAAGTTGCCAAAACCAATTGTGGTTTATTGCCGCAGTGGGGCACGTAGTGGTATGGCCATGTCAATGTTAAAACAATCCGGAATCAACGAAGTATACAACGGTGGTGGATTGTTGGATATGCAATTTATGTTAAACTAAAAAATCAGTTATGCTTTCATTTCTTAAAAAATTATTTTCAGGTAAAGAAGTAGATTATCGGGAATTACAAAACCGTGGTGCTATTATTATTGATGTTAGAACACCTGCAGAATTTAAAACAGGCCATATTCGCGGGGCTATTAATATTCCGGTTGATCAAATCAAATTAAAAACAGCCGAACTGAAGAAAAAAAATAAGCCGGTAATTACCTGCTGCCGTAGTGGTGCCAGAAGCGGCATGGCTAAATCTGTGTTATCTGCTGCCGGTATTGAAGTATACAATGGCGGTGCCTGGTTTATGTTGGAGAAAAAATTATAAATACATTTTAAATTTAAAAAAATGTTAAATCAATTGAAATACGGCTGGAACCTGATGCGGATTATACGTCTTGCTATTGCAGGTTTTGCCATTACGCAGGCCTTTTTGTCGCACGATTGGTTACTGGGTATATTCGGGGGAATAGTAGCGTACATGGCTTTGGCGAATATAGGCTGTTGCGGTGTTGGTGGCTGCAGTACCAACACTTATCAACGCAAAACAATCAATCATCAGGCAGCAACAGAAGAAGTTACTTATGAAGAAGTGGATCATCAAAAATAAATTATACATAGCCGGTGCAATTACCGGTGGTGTTGCAGGCTATTTGTACTATTACTTTATAGGTTGTGCAACCGGCACCTGCTTAATTACCTCAAAACCGATAAATAGTACGCTGTATTTTGCCATGTTGGGTGCGCTTGTTTTTGGAATGTTTCAAAAGCGTTCGGCAAAGCCAACTAAAATGCAACCTTAAACAGTACTAATGTTGAATTAATTTGAGTGCTTTAAAATAAATTGATATGTTAACCTCTGCTGATATTCAGGTACAGAACATAAAATGTGGCGGCTGTGTAGCTGCCATCGAAAAAAATATTGGCTCCATGCCGGGCGTACAGCATGTTTCTGTGAACCAGGCAACCGGCATGGTTACCATTACCGGCATTGGTTTACAAACCGATGAAATTAAACAACAATTAACAAAGCTTGGCTATCCGCCCGCTCCAAAAAACAGTGTATTCAAACGCATTAAAACAAGTATTCAGTGCGTATTTAAACAATAAAAATTACTGTATGGAAATAAATATTAACAATATTGATATGGCTGCTTACGAAAAAATTAAACAGTCCATTACCAGTAAAGATAGTGTGGTAGGTATTGATGCGGTACATACACACATTCTTATCATTCATAAATTAATGCAGATAGAGCAGCAATTGCAACAGCTCCAGCAAAGGTTAGAAGGCATAGATAAATAATCTCTCAACATTACGTAAATGGTATGCCGTTTAGGAATAACATTTGCAAATTTATTTGGTATGAAACCTTACAAAGCTATTATTCAATTAACTTCTGATGAACCAAGGGTGTATAAAAGTATTATTGGACAAATAAATAATTTATTGCATGCTTTGCCGGGTAAAGTTACAATAGCAATGGTTTGCCATGGCGGTAGCAGCGCTTTTTGTTTGAATGATAACAATCCTAATCGAGAGGCTATTTTGCAATTAATGGAACAGGGTGTTGTAATTAAAGTGTGTGAAAATATGTTGCATGCCAATCATATTTCAGCAACACAACTCATCCCCGGCATGCAAACAGTAGCCGCAGGTATAGCCGAACTGGTTATCCGCCAACAAGATGGCTGGAGTTATATCAAAGCCGGCTTTTAAATATTTGCTTGCAGTAAAGAGAATAATTTTGTTATGCAAAAAAATTGTATGCAATTTTATGGTTGCTATTCGCACAATTTACGGCAGTTGACGCAACAGCACAAACGGCAGATACTTCATTGGCCGACGATGAGCATAGGGAAGAGCCAAAACAAAACGATACAACCACTTTATTGCACGCTCTTTTCGGAAAGGCAGTATTGAAGGGCGTTTCCGATACTTTTTTATTTCGGCCATCAACGAGGGGCAATTATCTGATTATTATGCCAATGCTTTTGGTGGCGGTATCAAATATCAAACGGCGTCATTCCATCATTTTAAATTCGGCCTGGGTGGTTTTTATACTTTTAATCTGTGTTCCTCCAATCTTGCAAAACCCGATTCTATTACTGGCTCCCCCAATCGTTATGAAATTGGATTATTCAACATATAAAATCCTTCGCAAACCAATAATCTGGATAAGTTAGAATATTTTTATTTAAAGTATCAGCACAAAAATTTTCAAGCTATATTGGGAAAATAATTGCTGCATACTCCATTTATTAATCCGCAAGACGGCCGTATGCGCCCAATTTTTGAAGATGGCTTGTATTTGAAATATAACCGTAACAAAACAATTTGGGAAGGGGAGGGGGCTGGTTATACAACATTTTGCCGCGCAGCACCATACAATGGTTTTTTGTTCCCAATTCAATAGGTTGGTATGCACAAGGCATTAATCCAGATGGAACAGTAGGTAATTACAGGGGTAATCTTTCCGGAGCCGGTATTGGTTTATTCGGCATTACGCATCATTTCAATAAAAATGTAAGTATTAAACTTTGGGAGCAGTTTGTTGAAAATATATTCAATACTTCGCTTGCCGAATTCAACTACATGCCTGAAACAATTCAGCAAAAGCCTGTTTTCTTTACCGGTATTCGGTTCATGATGGCGGTAATCAAAATCAAGATAAAACCTATATGCAGAAAGGCAATGTAGCCTATGTTCTTTCAGGGAGAGTGGGATTGAAAAATAAACGATGTGAAACCACTTTGAATTATACCCGTATTACAGATAATGGTTGTTTTCTCAATCCCCGAGAATGGGGTATTGAACCCTTTTATACTTTTATATATCGCGAAAGAAATGAAGGCAACGGCAATTTGAATGCTGTGATGTGGAATGTAAAATGGAATGCAATGGCTAAACAATTGCTGCTGGAAGGCCAATTGGAATATTTTGCCCTACCCGATGTAAAAAATACTGCCATGAATAAATATGGCATGCCATCTTACGGCCAATTGAATCTTGACCTGAGGTATCAGTTCAATAAGCAATTAGCAGGGTTTGATGCTGAGTTTTTGTACACCTACAAAAAAGGATATGGCGATACCTACAATAACCCAAAATATGTGTATAACAAGGCAAATCTTTCGCTCTTTAACTTTATTATCAATTATTCTTTCTGAAATTTATTGGGGGAAATAAATTTTTTGTACTTTCCCTGTTCGTTCAATTGTGTTTAAATTGTAATTAATAAAAACTGCTATGATTTTAGTAACCGGAGGTTCAGGTTTATTGGGCACTCATTTAATTGAGGAGTTACTGCGAAGAGATTTTTCCGTAAAAGCAATCTATCACAACAACATGCCCCCTCATCTGGCCAATAAATTAGAATGGGTAAAGTGCGATATATTAGATGTGGAAGCGTTATCTGCTGCTATGGAAAATGTGGAACAGGTTTACCATTGTGCAGGACTTGTTTCTTTTAATCCGGCCAAGAAAAAGTTGTTGTACAAAGTAAATGTAGAAGGTACCGCTAATGTGGTGAATGTTTGCTTAGAAAAAAACATAAAAAAATTAATTCATGTTAGTTCAGTAGCTGCGCTGGGTAGAATGCGGGAAGGCAGACCTGTTTCTGAAAGAATGAAATGGAGCATGGCCACCAGTAACAGTGAATATGGCAGAACAAAATACTTAGGCGAAATGGAGGTATGGCGCGGAATCGGCGAAGGGTTGAATGCCGTAATTTTAAATCCTTCCATGATATTGGGGGCAGGCGATTGGAATACCGGCTCTACAGAATTATTTAAAAAAGTATACCATGGTTATTCCTGGTATACAGAGGGCACCAGCGGTTTTGTAGATGTAAAAGATGTAGTAAGATCCATGCTCATTTGCATGCGTGGTACTTGCAACAAAGAACGTTTTATAATTAGTAGTGAAAATAAAAGTTACAAAGAAATTTTAACAAGCATTGCCCATCACTTTGCTGTAAAACCACCACATAGAAAAGTAACTCCTTTTTTAGCAGAAATAGTTTGGCGAATAGAAGCAGCAAAAGCATTTTTTACGAAACAAGAACCGCTGATTACAAAAGAAACGGCTAAAACTGCATTAACAAAAGTTACATACGATAATCTCCGCTTTCTTACCTATGCTGTAAATTTTGAATACACACCCATTGATGCAGCCATTGAAAGAATATGTGGTGAGTTAAAAGCTAAGTATGGATTATGATGGTGTATCCATTACTTTTTTCCATAACTCCGGAATTCTTTTTATCCAAACCAATTCTCTTCTTTTAACTGCGGCCTCCTGTGTGGGGGTACCCCAATACACTTTATTACCTTCTAAATCGCTCGGTACTCCGCCCTGTGCTAGTACAACAGCATTTTCGCCAATGGTTAAAGTTTTGCTTACACCTACCTGCCCCCATAAAGTAACCCCATCTTCAATTACCACAGCGCCTGCAATTCCTACTTGTGCAGCAAACAAACAATTTTTGCCAACAAGGGTATCATGCCCAATATGTACCTGATTGTCTAAAACAGAACCCCGACCAATTCTAGTTTCAGAAGTTACACCTCTGTCAATGGTACAACCTGCGCCTATTTCCACATAATCTTCAATTACAACATGCCCGCAACTTTTCATGCGCTTAAACCATACAGGTCTGTTTTTTTTTGTATTATAATAAAAAGCATCGCTGCCAATTACGGTGCCTGATTGTATTACAACATGATCTCCAATAATACAGTCATCACCAATGGTAACATTGGGATGTATGATGGTGTTTTTACCGATTACAACATGATTGCCAATATAACAATTGGGCATTACCACACTGCCTGCTCCAATTTTTGCTGAACTACTAATTGCTTTTTCTGAAGGTGTAAATGGTTTAAAATAATCTACAATTTTTAAGTACGCTTCAAACGGATCGGCTGTGTACAACAATGCTTTTCCTTCCGGTATTTGTACTGCTTTGCTATTAATAATTATAACACTGGCAGCACTTTGTAAACAAGTGTCATAATATTTTGGATGATCTACAAATACAATATCACCTTGTTCAACTTTATGAATTTCATTTATACCGGTGGGGGTTACAGCAGCATTGCCAACAACTTCAGCATCAATCAATGTTGCCATCCAGGTTAAGGTTACAGGTGTAGGAAATTTCATAATTCTATTTATGAGTGTAAAATGCAAAGTTAAATCTGCTTGCTGTTATAAATTTTTTTGTTGCAGAATAAATATAAACGTTGTGTTTTTTATGTAAAAACGCTTCGATTTTTTAATTTGTTATTCAAAATTTATAAAACAGTTTCTTTTGAAATGCACTGTTCATCGATATTACAGCTATTTGTAAAAAGTTAAATGCAAACAATTGAAAGTAGTGCGCTATAGTTTTTAGAACAAAAATTTTGAAGATCTGTACTCCGCTATTCACATTTTTTTTAAAGATGTGAATAAAATAGTTTGCAATTTTTTTTGTATTGGAAAAAACTCTTTATAATATTGTGGTGGGAATTGTATTCCCGTACTTACTAACCCATCCATATATAAAGTCCCGCTTCTGCGGGATTTTTATTGTAATAGAAAATCAACACCATCCATTCAAAAAAAATAGTGCAAGTTTAAACATAAAAAATTGGATGTACATTACAAATGTTGCATTAAAAAACAACTTTTACAAATTGTATGAAACACACTGTTCATCAATATTTCATTATTTATAAACCATTTCAGGTATTATCGCAGTTTACAGCAACGGATGATAAAAAATGTTTGAAAGATTTTTTTTCGGTTCCTGATAATGTATACCCTGTTGGTCGTTTAGATTTTGATAGTGAAGGCTTATTGCTGCTCACCAACGATAGCAGCATCAATAAGAAATTATTAGATCCTGCATTTGCGCATGAACGTGAATATTGGGTACAAGTAGATGGCGCTATTACACCTGACGCAATCTTTCAATTACAAAATAGTGTAAATATTCAGGTAGATGGCAAGCAATATCGAACTTTACCCTGCAAAGCTGAGCTGCTTGTAACTGCACCACAGGTGCCCGATCGTTTTCCACCCATACGATTTCGAAAAAATATTCCGGCACCCTGGATTAAAATAATTTTGAAAGAAGGCAAAAACAGACAGGTGCGTAAAATGACGGCTGCTGTTGGATTTCCTACCCTACGGCTCATTCGCCACAGAATTGGACATTTAACATTGGGTGGCTTATTGCCGGGAGAAATGCGAATATTACATGATACAGAGATATCGAGGTTTTTTTGCGGCAGATAAATTAAGGAGCAGACGAACTGTTTAAATGTATCCATAAACAATGGTTTGTATTGGTGCCTGCTACCAACACTCATTTTTTGTGAATAGCATTTGTAAAGATTTATTTCCTTTGAAACACGATTTCATTGAAACAAGTGCTGGTTGAATAAAAAGTAATGCAACGCTGCGAATGGCATAGCTGCTTTGCACTTATCTTTGCAGCCATTAATTTTCTAAGTTATGAGTGTACAACTGAGTGAACAAGAGCTAATTCGCAGAGAAAAATTAGCAAAATTAAAAGCAGCAGGCATAGAACCTTATCCTGCAGCCTTATACCCCGTTACACATTATTCATCTGATATTAAAGTCAACTTCAGTGAGGAAAATAAAGATAATTTTCAAAACGTTTGTGTGGCCGGCCGAATCATGAGCATCAACGATAAAGGAAAAGTTTTCTTTATAAAAATTCAGGATAGCAAAGGTATTTTTCAGTTGTATGTAAAGCGCGATGATATTTGCCCCGGTGAAGACAAAAGCTTTTGGGATGATGTAATTAAACATGGTTTAGACCTTGGTGATATTATTGGTGCAACCGGTTTTGTGTTCATAACAAAAACCGGTGAAACCTCATTACATACACAAACCATTACACTGCTTACTAAATCATTAAAACCACTTCCGGTTGTAAAGCGCGATGATGAAGGGAATGTGTATGATGAAGTAACCGATCCGGAATTCAGGTACCGCCAGCGGTATGTTGATTTAATCATTAATCCTTCTGTAAAAGAAAATTTTGTGCAGCGTACGCAACTCATCAATACCATCCGCACATTTTTAAATGAAAAGGGTGCATTGGAAGTAGATACGCCGGTATTACAGCCTATTCCCGGTGGTGCAGCTGCAAAGCCCTTCATTACCCATCACAATGCATTGGATATTCCATTGTATTTAAGAATTGCAAACGAATTATATTTAAAAAGATTAATTGTTGGCGGATTCGATTGGGTGTATGAGTTTAGCCGAAACTTCAGAAATGAAGGGATGGACAGAACACACAATCCTGAGTTTACAGTATTGGAATGGTATACTGCTTATAAAGATTATTTCTGGATGATGGAAATAACCGAACAACTCGTGGAAAAAATTGCATTGGCTTTGCATGGTACCACTGAAGTGCAGGTGGGTGAAACAATCATTAATTTCAAAGCGCCTTATAAACGCATCAGTATTTTTGAAGCCATTCAGGAAAATACAGGTATTGATATTAGCCAAATGGATGAAGCCGGCCTGCGTGCAGTTTGTCAGCAACTGCATATTGATGTTCCAGGCAATATTGGAAAAGGAAAATTAATTGATGAAATTTTTGGTGCTACCAGCGAACACAAATACATACAACCTGCTTTTATTATTGATTATCCGGTTGAAATGAGCCCGCTTACCAAAAAGCATCGCAGTAAAGCCGGTTTGGTTGAACGTTTTGAATTGATGGTGAACGGAAAAGAAATTGCCAATGCTTACAGTGAATTAAACGATCCGATCGATCAGCGGGAACGCTTTGAAGAGCAACTGCAATTAATGCAACGCGGCGATGAAGAAGCCATGTATATTGATTATGATTTTTTACGTGCATTAGAATATGGTATGCCTCCTACTTCGGGTATAGGAATTGGTATTGACAGGTTGTGTATGTTAATGACCAACCAGCCTTCTATACAAGATGTTTTATTATTCCCCCAAATGCGGCCAGAAAAATTATAAAAATTAAATAGCCATTAATTTATAACCACTAACACCTCTTTTCGAGGTGTTTTTTTTGTGCCACTTGCAAATATGAAAAATGATTTTTACCTTAAAGCCTAAATCAAAACTCCTAACTATGAACAAAAACATGGTTTCTCGTATTTCCAGTATTGTATTTGCATTGGTAATAGCCGTATTTGGCATTAATCATTTTAGAATGGGTGATGCAATGGCAGGGTATGTTCCCGGTTACTTGCCTGTTGCAGTTTTTTGGGTATATCTGGTAGGTACAGCTTTAATTCTGGCAGCTATTGCTATTATTATTAACAAACAAACCCGTTTAGCCTGCTATTTATTAGGGCTTATGCTGTTTTTGTTTGTAATATTATTGCATTTGCCCGGAATGATGCATGCCACTGACCCTCAAATGAAAGCTATGTCAATGACCATGCTATTAAAAGATTTAGGATTGGCTGCCGGTGCTTTCTATATCGGTTCACACAATCAATAAAAGGCAATTGGCGGTTATAAATTTTTCCCGGCAATTAACCACTGCCGGGATTTTTTATGTGCAGTTCTATCATAATCTTTCGCTAAATCAATAAATTCGCAATAATATCAATGTTCTCCATCTATTTTTGCTAAAAATATTATTCATTGAGTTTAACCATACATACAGAAGCATTAGTAAAAAGTTACAAGGGCAGAACCGTTGTAAGCAAGGTAAGCGTAAATGTAAAACAAGGCGAAATTGTTGGGTTGTTAGGTCCCAACGGCGCCGGTAAAACCACAACGTTTTACATGGTAGTGGGCTTAATTAAGCCCGATGAAGGACGTGTTTTTTTAGATACTGCCGATATTACAAAATTACCTATGTATAAAAGGGCACAAATGGGTATTGGTTACCTGCCGCAAGAAGCCAGTGTATTTAGAAAATTAACCGTACAAGATAATATAATGGCTGTTTTGGAAATGACGAATCTTTCTAAAAAACAGCGTCATGAAAAATTAGAACAGTTGCTCAATGAATTTAATTTACATCATGTAAGACACAATAATGGCGATAGTTTAAGCGGAGGTGAAAGAAGACGTACGGAAATAGCACGTGCACTGGCTGTTGATCCTAAATTCATATTATTAGATGAGCCCTTTGCAGGGGTTGATCCCATTGCTGTAGAAGATATTCAAACAGTAGTAGCCAAATTAAAGTATAAAAATATCGGCATCCTCATTACCGATCACAATGTAAACGAAACCCTGTCTATTTGCGACCGGGCCTATTTGCTGATTGAAGGGAAGATATTTAAACATGGCACAGCCGAACAATTGGCGCAGGATGAAAAGGTACGCCGTTTATACCTCGGTACTAACTTTGAACTGCGCAGAAAAGACTGGATTATTGAAATGGAGAGAGATAATGCCATGAAACAAACCACTGAAGGTTTTACAGAAGCGATAGAAGAATAATCTTTTTACTGTAAAATTGTTTACTTAAATTGCTGCAACCCCTATTTGAATGAAACTGCTTAGTCCTGCCATATCAAGATTTGCACGGTTGCGAAACTGGCGTATTGAACAGTGGATGCAAAATCCCATTGCTACCCAGCGCGATGTGTTGCAAGATTTGGTTACCCACGGGCAGTTTACGGAGTTTGGCCGAAAATATGGTATGAATAATTTATTCACCATTAAAGAATTTAAACAACGGATACCCATTAACGAATATGAAGATTTAAAGCCTTACATTGAAAGACTGATGCAGGGTGAGCAAAACTTATTATGGAATACACCGGTTTATTGGTTTGCCAAAAGTAGCGGCACTACCAGCGATAAAAGTAAATTTATTCCCATTACAGAAGAAAGTTTACAGGATTGCCATTACCAGTCTGCGAAAGATGTGCTTAGCCTTTATTATAAATTTAATCCGGAAAGCGACTTACTAACGGGGAAGGGATTGGTGATTGGTGGAAGTCATCAAATCAGTCCTATTAATGATGAGGCTCAATATGGCGATTTAAGTGCCGTATTGTTACAAAACACGCCAATGTGGGCTTCGTGGATACGCACCCCCGAATTATCCATTGCATTAATGGATGAGTGGGAAAGTAAAATTGAATATTTGGCACAAACCACTATTCAGGAAAATGTAACTTCTATTTCCGGAGTGCCTACCTGGACTTTATTGCTGATTAAACGTATTCTTGAAATTACCGGAAAAAATACTTTGAGTGAGGTTTGGCCGAATTTAGAATTATATTTGCATGGTGGCGTTTCCTTTGTTCCTTATCAGGAACAATTTAAAAAGCTGATTGGGAAAAATATATTTTATTTAGATTTATATAATGCCAGTGAAGGTTTTTTTGCTGCACAAAACGATGCACAGGAAGAAGGCATGTTACTGTTTTTAGATTATGGTATTTTTTATGAATTTATGCCTGTTGAGGAATATGGAAAAGAAACACCCATTACTATTGGATTGAAGCAGGTAGAAATAGGAAAAAACTATGCACCGGTTATTTCAACCAATGGCGGTTTATGGCGCTATCTCACCGGCGATACTATTCAGTTTACATCAATATTCCCTTTTAAAATAAAAGTAAGTGGGCGGTTAAAACATTTTATCAATGCCTTTGGTGAAGAATTAATTGTAGATAATACTGATAAAGCCGTAGCCATTGCTGCCCAAAAAACAAATAGCATTATAAGTGAATATACTGCAGCCCCTGTATATTTTAACGATGAACAAAACGGTGCACATGAATGGCTGATAGAATTTGAAAGGCCGCCCCAAAATATGGAACATTTTGCATTTGAATTGGATTGCGCTTTAAAATCTTTAAATAGTGATTACGAGGCCAAACGCCAGAAAGATATTGCCTTACGGAAGCCCATTGTACATGCTGTTCAAAAAAATATTTTTAATGGATGGTTGCGGAACAAAGGCAAATTAGGCGGCCAACATAAAGTGCCTCGCTTGTCGAACAACAGAATATATGTGGATGAATTATTACAACTTATGCGGGAAGAGTTTAAACAATAATATTATTTTTATCCCACAAAAACAGTATTCGAAAGAATGAATGCAATGCAAACACATTCATCACACTCATTATCAAAACATAAAACAAGTGTATCTTTTATGAAATTGTTAGAAGGAAAAACAACCGTAATTACCGGCGCAGCCAGAGGCATAGGAGCCGCAATTGCTTTAAAATTAGCCGAACAGGGAAGTTATATTGCTTTTACCTATGTTAGTGATAGCAGCGCAGATAAAGCAGCCGAACTGGTAAAACAAATAGAAGCAATGGGTGTAAAAGCTAAAGCTTATCAAACCAATGCAGCCAGTTATAGTGATTCTGAATTGTTCATTAATGAAGTACTAAAAGAATTTGGAACCATTGATGTTTGTGTAAATAATGCCGGCATATCAAAAGATAATTTGTTATTGCGTATGAGTCCGGATCAATGGAATGATGTAATCAATACCAACTTAAATAGTGTGTATAATGTTACCAAACAGGTAATTAGACCCATGATGAAAGCCAAAGCCGGCAGCATTATCAACATGAGTTCTATTATTGGCATTCGTGGCAATGCCGGACAAAGTAGTTATGCTGCCAGTAAAGCGGGTATCATTGGTTTTACAAAATCAATTGCTGCTGAGTTAGGTAGTCGTAATATTCGTTGCAATGCCATTGCACCCGGATTTGTTGAAACCGATATGACTGCTTATTTGAAAGAGGGCGATGCAGGTAATACATTCCTCAGTAAAATACCGTTGGGCCGTTTTGGTAAACCAGAAGAAATAGCCAACACAACCCTTTTTTTAGCGAGTGATTTAAGCAGTTATATCACCGGTCAGGTGTTGAGTGTATGCGGCGGATTGAATATTTAATTCAATAAAATTTGCTACCCTATGTAATTTTATGATTTAAGCAACATATTCTTTTTTAAATTTTGTTATTTTCGCTGCGATGCTAAAACCACTTATCGCTGCTTTTTTATTAATAACTATTTCCCTGCAAATCATTCCGATTAAGCAGGTGGGTGCGCTTTTATTCAATAATTCCATTACCGAAGAGTTGGCACATGGCCAAGGTCTTGAAAAAGATACCATCAAAAAATTCAATTTTTTGTATAATTTGCTTTATAACACTAATCAGCATTTCAATATCCTTTCCTTTAACGCATTGGATGTTTACATTCAACGCTCCGAGAAACTTCCCATTCAATTCAGTCCCGATATTTTAGTGCCTCCCCCCAACAAGGCCTAATGCAATCACAATCCGGATTGCAAGTATGCTCCACATTTTACCAATGATCATGCGTTTAATTCAATTATAATAATTATTAGGCATGCTTATCAATAAATACAGCATAGTTCTGTGTATGCAATACCGGAAGCCTGCATTTCTTTTTATTCTATTAAATTGTAATTAAACATATTCATGAAAAATTATTTCCGTTCTGCCGGAAAAGATATTCCGGCCTCTATTGTAGTGGTATTGGTAGCATTGCCCTTATGTTTGGGAATTGCTTTGGGATCAGGTGCACCATTGTTTTCAGGTATCATTGCTGGAATTGTAGGAGGTATTGTGATTGGATTATTAAGTGGTTCACATTTAAGTGTTAGTGGACCTGCTGCCGGCCTAACCGTTATTGTTGCAACGGCTATTGCCAAATTACAAGTGTATGAAGCATTCTTACTGGCTGTTGTAATAGCAGGAATATTGCAGGTGGTGTTGGGTTTTATAAAAGCGGGCATTCTGGGCGATTATGTACCCAATGCAGTGATAAAAGGCATGTTGGCTGCCATTGGCATTTTACTAATTTTAAAGCAAATGCCACATTTAGCAGGTTATAATTCCGATTTTATTGGTGATGAATCGTTTAAAGAAGCAAATTCGCAAAATACATTTACCGCTTTCGAAAACTTTGCTTCAAAAATAAATGAAGGTGCATTATTGATAGGGGTAGTTGCTTTATTAATTTTAATTGTTTGGGATGGTTGGATTGTAAAAAAAATTAAAAAAGTACAATTGATTCCCGGGGCATTACTGGCTGTAATTGCAGGCACATTCATGAATGAATACTTTAAAACAAGTATACCTTTTATAGCGCTGCAATCAAACCATTTGGTAACCCTGCCTGTAGCAAAAGATGTTATCAGTTTTCTCTCTTTCTTTACCTTTCCTGATTGGTCGTTCATTACCAACAAAGAAGTATGGATTGCTGCCGTAACCATTGCCATTGTTGCTTCATTAGAAACGCTGTTAAGTATAGAGGCTATTGATAATTTAGATCCTTTAAAACGGGCAACACCTACCAACCGTGAATTAAAAGCACAAGGGGTGGGTAATTTAATCTCCGGTTTAATAGGTGGTATACCTGTTACTTCAGTTATTGTAAGAAGTTCTGCTAACGTATATGCAGGTGCAAAAACTAAACTTTCTGCAATTCTACATGGGTTACTGTTATTGTTGTTTGTATTATTTATTCCTGAAATCATTAATCATATACCGCTAAGCGCATTGGCTGCTATCTTAATTTTTACCGGATATAAATTGGCTAAAGTTTCTTTGTTTAAAGAGTTTTACAAAAAAGGATTAGACCAGTTCATTCCTTTTGTAGTTACCATTCTTGCTATTTTATTAACCGATTTGTTAATTGGAATATTAATTGGGTGCGGAGTGGCATTGTTCTTTTTAATTAGAAGTAATTTTCATTCTGCTGTTTTGGTGGTGAATGATACCAATAACTATTTAATCAGATTACGGAAAGATGTATCATTTTTAAATAAGCCTATTATCAAACAAAAATTAGAGGAAATTCCTGAAAATTCTTTTGTACTGATTGATATTACCAGGGCTGATTTTATTGATAAAGATGTGATAGAAGAAATTAATCATTACATGCAACATGCACATCTGAAAAATATTAAGGTAGAAGTTAAGAAAAGCCGGAACAAAAGCATGCACCAATTATTTTCACAACCAAATGAATTAAAATATGAATTCAATTGATAAATTATTTTTAGAAAATAAAGCATGGGCCAATGAACGCAGGAAAGATGATCCTTCATATTTTAAACGCCTTAGCAAAATTCAAAGACCCGAATTTTTATGGATTGGTTGCAGCGATAGCCGGGTGCCCGCCAATGAAATAACCGGTACCGATCCTGGTGAAATTTTTGTACACAGGAATATTGCCAATATGGTGGTACATACCGATTTAAATTTGTTGAGTGTATTGGGGTATGCTGTGCATCATTTAAAAGTGCAGCATGTAATTGTATGTGGTCATTATGGTTGTGGTGGTGTAAAAGCTGCTGTTACACAACATAATTTTGGCATCATCAACAAATGGCTGCGCAATATAAAAGATGTAAAAAGGCTGCATCAATCTGAAATTGAACAATTACCAACCGAAGAACAACAACTAAACAGATTAGTTGAATTGAATGTAGAAGAGCAGGTGATTAATTTAGCCAAAACTTCTATCATTCAAAAGGCATGGCAGTATCATCATCGTCCAAGCTTGCATGGTTGGGTATACAATTTGGAAGACGGGTTATTAAAAAAAATAAAAGAAATACAACCAAACGATGTAATCGATGACTTATACTGTTACGATAATTTGTAAAACTGTTTTCTAATAATTTGTAAAACTGTTTTCTAAATGCCTATCAATACCTTTATGGTACTAATTTATTCACTCAAATTAATCATTTTATGAAAGTTTACGAGCAATTATTAAAAAACAATGAAGAATGGGCCAAGAAAAGAGTAAGTGATGATCCTGAATTTTTTTCAAGATTAGCACACTTACAAACCCCACAATTTTTATGGATTGGTTGCAGCGATAGCCGTGTGCCTGCCGATATGATTACCGGTACACAGCCGGGCGAAATTTTTGTGCATCGGAATATTGCCAATATGGTGGTGTATACCGATGTTAATTTGTTAAGCGTTTTAGAATATGCCGTGAATCAGTTAAAAGTTCAGCACATTATAGTTTGTGGGCATTATGGCTGTGGTGGTGTTAAAGCGGCCATGACCAAACATAGCCTGGGCATTATCAACAAATGGCTGCGTAATATTAAAGATGTATATCGTTTTCATAGGGAAGAGTTAGATGCCATAGCAGATGAAGAAGCCCGAGCAGACCGGTTAACTGAACTGAATGTTCGTGAACAGGTAATGAATCTGGCCAAAACATCAATTATTCAAAAAGCCTGGAAATATGAAAATAAACCACATTTACATGGCTGGGTGTATGGGTTAAAAGATGGCATTATACATCCTGTTTTTGAAATGACTTCCCGCACACATATTGATCCGTTGTATGAATATGATGACTTATAATAACAAATTAAAAATAATATGACAAAAACTGCAAATATTTCAATTATTGGTGCAGCAAAAAAATTTTTTGAAATTTTAAAGTTCGATAGAAGAGATATTTCTGCTATTTATTTCTTTGCCATTTTAGGCGGGTTAATTTCACTTTCGCTACCACTCGGAATTCAATACATCATCAGTTTTGTACAGGCAAATACCATCTCAATATCAATTGTGGTGCTTATTTCAATTGTATTGATAAGTGTATTTATCAATGGTTTATTACAGATACGGCAGATGGAAATAATAGAAAAAATTGAGCAAAAAATTTTTGTAAGATATGCATTAGAATTTGCTGACCGTATTCCTAAATTGGATGTTGAAAAATTAGACCACTACCACCTGCCGGAACTTGTGAATCGTTTCTTTGATACTACTGCTTTAATCAAGAGTATTGAAAAAATTTTATTAGATATACCGGCAGCAATCATTCAAATATTTTTTGGTTTGGTTTTATTGTCCTTCTATCATCCTGTTTTTATTGCATTCGGTGCTTTACTGGTAATAGTACTTTCTGTTATCATTAAATTTACTTCACCCCAAGGTTTTGAAACCAGTTTAATTGCAAGTGATTATAAGTATAATATTGCCGCCTGGTTTCAGGAAATGGCTGCAGAAATTAAAACGTTTAAATATGCAAAGAAAACAAACATTCATATTAAGAAAGCCGATGAAGATGTAAATGGATACCTCATCGCAAGAACAAACCATTTTCGCATTTTAGTAATGCAGTATTGGAGTTTTATATCATTTAAAATTATCATTATTGCCACAATGCTGATTGTTGGGTCAATATTATTGGTGAACCAGCAAATTAACATTGGGCAGTTTATCGCCTCAGATATTGTTATCATTCTCATTATCAACTCCATCGAGAAATTAATTCAGTCGCTGGATAAAGTGTATGATACCCTTACTTCAGTTGAAAAATTAAGTAAGGTGGTTCACGCACCCATTGAAAATGAAGGCAGCATGCTATTGCCAAATAATAATGTTGGCGTGCAAATAACACTGAATCAGGTAAATTTTACCTATCCTGATGGTAAAATAGCCTTAAATGATATTCATGTAAATATACCTGCAGGCAGTTTGGTGCAATTGTGTGGTGCTTCCGGTTCAGGAAAATCATCATTTCTGCGTTTATTAACCGGGGCATTTAATCATTATACCGGCAATATTTTAATTGACGGAATGCCCATCAATAATTTTCAATTGGCCGATTTACGTGCCAAAACTGGTATTTTATTTGGCAGGCAGGACGTTTTTAAAGGTACATTACTCGAAAATATTACAATGGGGAATGAGGCGATTGCTGTGCAGGATGTTTTAAAATTGGCTGAACAAATCAATTTTCTTTCTTACATTAATGAACTGCCAATGGGACTGTATACACCGATTGATCCTGTTGGTAAACGATTGTCGCAAAAAATAAAAAAAGAAATTTTATTAATGCGTGCCCTGATTGGCGATGCACGTTTAATATTACTGGAAGATCCTTGTGCACACAAATCTGAACAACAAATGTTAGCCTTGCTTGAATTTTTAAGAAAGAAAAAAAGCAATGCTACCATTATTATAACAACCGAAACACCCGTGGTAAAACATTTGTTTGATATGTTCATTCAATTAGATAATGGTAAAATAATTTTTATTGAGGAAAAATGAATACAGAAAAATCAACTTATTTAAATATTGAAATTGAATCGGCAACAACAAATCATTCGTTGCAATCATTTCATTCTATCTATAAAATACACAAAAGAAAATACATCAAAAAATGGATTATTGGCTTAATTGTTTTTTGTGTAATTGTACTTTTTTTACCCTGGACACAAAATATTAGAACCAAAGGAAAAATTACTACTTTACGTCAGGAAGCTCGTCCGCAACAGCTCAATACCATTCTGCCCGGTAAAATTGTAAAATGGTATGTAAAAGAAGGTGATATGGTAAAACAAGGCGATACCATATTACAATTGGGAGAAGTAAAGGTAGATTATTTTGATCCACAATTATTAAACCGCACACAACAACAAATTACTGCAAAAAAACAAAGTATTCAGGCTTATCTTGAAAAAGCTGCAACTGCCGATAAACAGGCTGCTGCATTAAAAAAAGGGTTGCAATTAAAATTAGCATCTTTCGATAATAAAATTGCGCAGCAACAATTAAAAATAGTGAGCGATAGTATGGATGTTTTAGCAGCTGTGAATGACGTAAATATTTATAAGCGACAAATTGAAGCTGCCAGGCTAATGCTGGATAGTGGCGTAATTTCATTAACAGATTTTGAAAAACGAAAAGCGAACTATCAAAATGCTATTGCAAAAAAAACAAGTGCCGAAAATAAATTTTTACAAAACAAACAGGAACTGTTGAATCTTAAAATTGAAAAAAACAGTGCCATTCAGGATTATACCGATAAAATTTCAAAAGCCGAAGGTGATAAGTTTGCTGCCCTTTCGCAAGTTGCTTCAACCAATGCCGAAGTAAGTAAATTAGAAAATATTTATACAAATTATGATATCCGAAATCAACTCTATTATATTACCGCACCTCAGTCTGGCCAAATAACAAAAGCTAAAAAAGCCGGGTTAGATGAAATTGTTAAGGAGGGGGATATGATCGTTGAAATTGTACCCGATTTCAGCAATTATGCTGTTGAAATGTATGTATCACCCACCGATATTCCGCTCATTTCTAAAGGGCAAGAAGTGGCTATTATTTTTGATGGATTTCCTGCCATTGTTTTTAGCGGATGGCCACAATCTACATATGGCACTTTTACAGGTAGGGTTTCAGCTATCGAAAATAATATCAATACATCAGGAAATTACAGAGTGTTAATAGCACCGGATACTACCAAAAAACCATGGCCCAAACAATTAAAATTAGGTGGTGGTGCTAAATGTATTGCGCTGTTAAAAAATGTACCGGTTTATTATGAATTATGGCGAACCATTAATGGCTTTCCACCAGAGTACTATTCAGCAGAAAATAATTTTGAAAAAATATCAAAAAAATAAACTAATTTTTGAATATGTAAATAGAAGTCATTTGATATGAAAGTATTTTTTATTGGTATATTATTGTTTTGCATCAACAGCTTTGCTTCAGCCCAAACTGAATCAGAGATTGTGTTTTCATTCAATGAGTATATACAAGGAGTGAAAAAAAATCATCCGGTTGCACGTTCTGCAAATCTGTCTGTTGAAAGTGCTCAGGAAGGAATTGTAGCCGCGAAGGGTGAATTTGATCCGAGCATTAGTTATACAAACAATCAAAAAACTTTTAACGGAACCAATTATTTCTATTATAACAATGCTGAACTAAAAATACCCATACCAATTGGTATGGATATTAAAGCCGGAGTAGAGGATAATGGAGGCAACTACATTACAAGAGAAGTAACAATAGGTAAAACAAGTTATATTGGTGCAGAAGTAGCAGTATTAAAAGGATTATTAATTGATAAAAGAAGAGCCGCTATTCAACAGGCTAAAATTTTAAACAGCCAGTCAGTTCAGGAAAGAAATGCAATGGTCAACGATTTACTGCTTGATGCAGCATTGCGCTACTGGCAGTGGTATGGTGCCTATGCACAAAAAAAATTGTATGAAAGATTTTTGGACGTTGCTAAAAACAGGTTACATTTAATAGTGATTGCTTACCAACAAGGTGATAAAGCTTTAGCAGATACTATTGAAGCGAATGCACAGGTTTTAAACTATCAGTTATTGCTGGGTGAATCAATCATTAAATTCAATAAAGCAAGTTTTGAATTAACCGATTTTTTATGGGATGAAAACGCAATGCCTTATTTTTTGCCCGGTCATTTTATTCCTGATACCACAGCACTGCAGGATTATATTGTTCCATTGTCATTGGATGATTTGATGAATCAGGCAGTACCTAATCATCCGGAAATAAAACAATATGAGTTTAAGCTAGATGCATTGGAGGTTGAGCGGAAATTAAAATGGCAAAGTTTTCTGCCTGCACTAAATCTAAAAGCAAACTTGCTTAATAAAGGGTACAATGCTTTATATAATGTTGCTGATGCAGCTTTTCTTGAAAATAACTACAAGTTCGGCATTGATTTTAAAGTGCCTTTGTTTTTACGAACAGCCCGTGGTGAGTACAGGAAAACACAAATTAAAATTCAACAAACCAATTTAAGTTTGGCTTCAAAAAAATGGCAGATTCAAAACAAAATAAATTCTTACTATGTTCAAAATCAATTGTACGCAGCACAATTTCAGCAAGTTGCAGCTCTGATTAATAGTTTTGAAATTTTATTTAGAAATGAGTTGTTGAAATTTAATAATGGCGAAAGTTCCCTGTTTTTAATCAATAGCCGTGAATCCAAATTATTAGAAACAAGGCAAAAAATGATTGATTTACAAACAAAATTGGTTGTATCAAAATTTCAAACCGAGTGGGCTGCGGGTTTACTTTTTTAAACTATTTCCGCTTATTTTTAAATTGCTCAATAAACTTTTTGGTATAGTCGCTCAGCACCAATTTACCGCTAACGGATGCACGTTTGTGTAAAAGGTCATCCCAGTGTTCTGTTCCCTGCCAAAATACATGTTTCAGTTCTTTAATGGCAGTGATGCTGCTTTGCGATAAAAAGTTAGCCAGACGATGAATGCTTTCATCCATTCCTGAAATTTCAGCATGCAGCTCGGCATATAAGCCTTTTTGTTTAGCCCATTCTGCCGGTCGCCAGTTGGCTGCATCAATGGCTAACTGCGAAAAAGCAGATAATCCTATTTTTCTTTCTACTGCCGGTCCTACAACAAATGGCCCAATGCCTACTGCCAACTCGCTTAATTTAACATCAGCACCTGTTGTTGCAATCGCATAATCGGCTGTAGCTGCTAATCCTACGCCACCACCTACACATTTTCCCTGTATACGTGCAATAATGAGTTGTGGTGCTTTACGCATGGCATTAATAACATGGGCAAAACCACTAAAAAATTGCTCTCCGGCTGCTTCAGTTTGAATGGCTGCCAATTCCTCAAAAGAAGCGCCGGCACAAAAAGTTTTTTCGCCGGCAGAACGCAGTATAATCACTTTTATATCTGCATTAATGCCTTCATTGTGTATGGCTTCTGCTAATTCATGCAAAATTTTTCCGGGTAATGAGTTACTTTGTGGATGATAAAATTCAATGGTGCTAATACCATGACTTCTGTGCACTGATACATATCCATGATCGTTATCCATATAAAATTATTTTATTGTTTTTGTTTTTTTACCATCGTTAAAATGGTGGCTATACCTACCAATTCATTCGTATCATCTATCATTTCTACCAGCCATTTTACAATGCCCCTTGCAATATCAGTTGGTTCTTTTCTTTCCTGACTAATTTTTTCTTTACAGGTAAATTTAACATGCATTGACGTGCCCGGATATACCGGCTTGGTAAATCGCAACTCATCAATGCCATAATTCAACAATACCGGATTTTTTTCATAACTGTCTACAAACAAACCTGCAGAAAGGCTTAATAACAAATACCCATGTGCTACCTGTTGAGTGAACATGGTGCCTTCAAAATTGGTATTTCTTAAATGAGCATAAAAATGATCGCCCGATAAATCGGCAAATGCATCAATCAAATCGTGGGAAATGGTTACAGAGGGGGTAATCATTTGCTCACCAATCCTTAGTTCTTCAAAATATTTTTTGAAAGGATGAACGGTTGCAGCTATACCATTTGCACCTTGTTGGTATTGTTGTAAAACAGCAGTGAGCATATCTGGCGAACCCTGAATGGCTACGCGTTGCATATAATGTTGCAGGCCTCTTAATCCGCCCATTTCCTCACCTCCTCCTGCACGTCCGGGGCCACCATGTACAAGCAGTGGCAATGGCGAACCATGTCCGGTATTTTCTTTGCCACATTGCTGGTTTAAAATCAATATTCTGCCATGATGAGTACCTGCTCCCAATACATAATTTCGGGCAGTTTCTGCAGATGCGGTAACAATGGTAGATACCAATGATCCCTTTCCTAATTTAGTAATGTGAATTGCTTCCTCTAAATTGTGATAGGGCATTAAAGTTGAAACAGGCCCAAACGCTTCAATAGCATGTACTTCGGGTGAATGCAGTGGGTTATTGTTTCGCAATAGTAACGGACTCATAAAGGCGCCTGCAGTAGCATCTGCATCCATTACCTCAACAGTATCTAAATTGCCATACACCAATTCACTGCTTTGTAATAATAATTGTACCTGATGAAGCACTTCTGCTTTTTGAGTTTTGCCTGCCAGGCTACCCATTCTTACTTTTTCATGCAATGGATTGCCAATGATTGTTTGCGACAGTGCTTTGCTGATATCTTGTTGCACTGCTTCAATTTTATTTTCCGGAACCAAAATGCGGCGAACACCTGTACAACGTTGTCCGCATTTTAAAGTCATTTCCTTTCTAACTTCCTTAATAAATAAATCCCACTCGGGCATTCCGGGTGCAACATCGTTACCCAAAACAATGGCATTCAATGAATCCGCCTCCATTGTATATGATACGTTGTTTTGCACAATAGCAGGAGTGGTTTTTAGTTTTAATCCGGTATATGCACTGCCGGTAAATGTAATGGTGTCTTGTGCATTCACTAAATCCAACAAATTCCCTGTACTGCCACAAAGCAGTTGTAATGCACCTTCAGGGAATATGCCTGATGCAACAATTTGTTTAACCACAGCCTGGGTTAAATAACATCCAACGGTAGCAGGTTTTACAATAGCGGGCACACCTGCTAAAAAATTTACTGCAATTTTTTCTAACATGCCCCATACGGGGAAATTATAGGCATTAATATGAATGGCAACTCCTTCTTTCGGTAACAATAAATGGTGCCCCATAAATGTATGGGCTTTGCCCAGCATGTGCGCCTCTCCTTCGGGCCAGTAGGGCAAATCGGGGAGTTTTCTTCTCAGCGATGCATATGAAAATAAATTACCGATTCCACCCTCAATATCTACCCAGCTATCTGCTTTGGTTGCACCGGTTTTGTAACTGAGGGTATACAATTCGGGCAAGTACTGTTGTAAATGCAGTGCTAAGGCTTTTAATAGTAATCCACGTTCCTGAAAAGTCATTTTCCGTAAAGCGGTATTTCCTTTTGTTCTGGCATACTCCATAATTGTAGCCATATCAAACCCTTCTGTACTGGCCGCTGCAATGTATTCGCCGTTTACTGCATTGTACAAAGACTGCCCTTCGCCGCTGCCGGCAATCCATTTTCCTAAGATATAACTTTCTAATATCATTTCTTTTGTTAAGATTATTGCTGCAATAATGCGCTTCAAAAATAAGGAAAGCAGTATTTAAATACTAATGATTGTTAGTTTAAATTGAGGTTGCATAAATAAAAAACCCGCTTCAAGGTTTGTATACTCAAGCGGGTTAGCAGTTGGTTTTGGTAGTATCTTTCTGCTATTAAGACAAGCGTTTGTTAATTTCGCTGCATAAACTGTTAAAAATTTCTTCAACAGTACCTTCGCCTTTTACATCTACTACCTTATTAAATTTTGCGTAATATGCTTTTACGGCTGCTGTTTTAGCATTGTATTCTTCAATTCTGGCCCTGATAATAGCCTCATTGGTATCATCACTACGACCACTGGTTAAGCCTCTGTTCAATAAGCGTTTCACCAATTCTTCTTCACTTACTTCCAGCGCCAGCACTACATTTATCTGGGTATGCTTTAATTTTAAAAGTGCATCCAATGCTTCACATTGTGTTTTGGTTCTGGGAAAACCATCAAACAAAAATCCTTTGGCATCAGGATGATGCTCCAACGCAGAACTAATCATACCAACTACTACTTCATCGGGAACCAATTGCCCTTTGTCCATTAGGCTTTTGGCTTCCAAGCCCAAAGGAGTTTGCGCTGCAATTTCGCTGCGTAATAAATCGCCGGTACTTAAATGTTTCAGGTGATATTTAGCTACTAATTTTTCACTTTGTGTTCCTTTTCCGCTTCCGGGAGGGCCAAACAGAATAATATTAAACATAGCCACACGCTCTTTAAATGAGGAACAAATATAAGCCTTGCGCTTTACATTTCCTTTAACAAATGAACAAACTACTGCGCTACCTGTTAATTATTTGGCTTTAACATTTGCCTCCAAACCATTTTCTGTCTATTTGCGTAGTTTTATTGTCTGCATATAGCATGCTGAAATTTTTTATAAAGCGCTTTGCAATGCATTCATAGAATCTCATACAATCATTGCTGGCAAGCAAATGGTTAAAACGAAAATCATGAAATTAAATTTATTTTCAATAACACTATTTTTGCTAATGAATAGTTGTTATAGTCAACCCCAAACAAAAACAACAGTTATGGAAAACAATTCCAAAAACGAATTTTCAAAAACCGGTGCAGATGCCGGTGCTGCCATTGTAAAAACCGATGCGGAGTGGAAAGAATTGCTTTCACCCGAAGTGTATTATGTGGCAAGAGAAAAAGGCACCGAACGTCCATTTACCAGTAAGTTTGAAACTTTTAAAGAAGTGGGTACCTATTATTGCGCTGTTTGTGGTAATGCATTATTTAAAAGCGATACAAAATTTGACAGTGGATGTGGTTGGCCAAGTTTTTATGAACCCATTAGTAAAAATTCAGTAATTTATTTACCGGATAACAGTTATGGCATGAAAAGAACTGAGGTGGAATGCGGTCGCTGTAAATCGCATTTAGGCCATGTGTTTGAAGATGGTCCGCCACCAACAGGGTTGCGTTATTGTATTAATGGCGTGGTTTTAGATTTTAAAAAGGCACAGGAAGCAGAAAAAAAATACAACGAGAATCATTAATAGTACATATGTATCATTCAATAGCGGCTCTTTAAAAGCGGTCGTTTTTTTTATGGCCACTCCGCCCGATTACTGTAATTTTGCTAACAGTTGTAAGTTTTAATCAATAAAAATTTGGAAATGGTAAAAGTAAGTAAGTTGGCTGAGAGCCTGATTGGTAGTGAAATTGTAAAGTTGGGCAATGCTATTACAGAACGCATTAAGAAAGGAGAAAAAATTTATAATTACACCATTGGCGATTTTGATTCTTCCGTATTTCCTATTCCTACCGAGTTGGAGCAATATATTATAGAAGCCTATCAAAAAAAGTTTACCAATTATCCGCCTGCAGATGGTATTGCTTTGTTACGTAAAGCTGTTTCGGCATTTTTGGCGCAAAGAGAGGGGTTGGTTTATGCTGAAAATGAAATACAAATTGCATCAGGTGGCAGGCCGTTAATTTATACCTTGTTTGAAACATTGGTAGATGCAGGCGATAAAGTAATTTATGGGGTACCATCCTGGAATAATAATCACTACGTTCATTTAACACAAGGGCAACATTGTACCATTGAGTGTACTGCGGAAAATAATTTTATGCCTACAGCCGAAGCCATTGCACCACACATCAAGGGGGCTACGTTACTTTGTTTGTGTACACCACAAAATCCTACCGGAACTACACTATCCAAAACATCTTTAGAGCAGATATGTGATATGGTACTGGAAGAAAATAACAACAGGCCGCCCGATGCAAAAAAATTATATGTGATGTTTGATCAAATGTATTGGACACTTACCTATGGTGATATTCAACATTATAATCCGGTTACCTTAAGGCCAGCAATGCGGGAATACACCATCTTTATTGATGGTATTTCTAAAGCTTTTGCAGCAACGGGTGTACGGGTAGGATGGGCAGTTGGTCCTGCTGCTATCATTGCCAAAATGAAGGCAATTTTAAGCCATCTTGGTGCATGGGCGCCAATGGCAGAACAGCATGCAGTTGCAAAATATTTGGGACAAACAGAAGCAATTGATCGGTATTTGAACAGCTATAAACAAGCACTTGAGTTTAGATTGAACAGTATTTACCAGGGTATTAAAGCATTGCAAAAAAAAGGATATTCTGTTGATGCCATTGCACCGCAGGCTGCTATTTATTTAACTGTTCAAATGAATTTAACCGGTAAAAAAACAAAGGAAGGCCAACTGCTTGAAAACCAGGATGCGGTTACAGGTTATATTCTATCTGAAGCTAAAATAGCCATTGTTCCTTTTTATGCTTTTGGCGCCGGCCGCAATAGCAATTGGTACAGATTGAGTGTAGGTACCTGCCGGGAAGAAGATATTGTTCCTATGCTGAATGGATTGGAAAAAGCTTTGGCTGCATTACAATAACTGAAATAAAACGTATAAAAAAGAGGAAATTTCAAAAGTAAAATGAAGCGTTTGAGAATGGCTTAAATGAAAACTTTCTCCACCACACCCCCTTACCGAATAAAAAGAGGCTGCCTCGGACTTTTGAGACAGCCTCTCTTTTTAAAATTATTTTTGGATCAATAGGACGTGGAACAGGTGATGGAGGTGGCAATTAGTTTTTATTGCAGATAAAAACAAAAGGTTTGTATAACCGGTCTTTAATAGCTTGTTGCATTAAATGTTGCGAACGGATTATTTTCGATCGGTTCACATCAATTAATTCATTGGCAATACAAAAATTACGGAAACTTTCTGTTCGGTGCAGTAATAGATTTAATTGCGCAACTTCATTGGCAAAATCATCGGGTCCAATTAACTCGCTTTTAGAAAGTACTAAAAGATCTCTGCTGCTATTTTTCATATATATTTAATTCATTTGGGGATAAATGAAATTTTTTATACAGGTTTATAAACAGGGCACATACAATGTTTCTTATAATTAGATTTACTCAAAATTCCGCAGGAAACTAATCCCATCATCATTAATAATAACAGAACTATTCGTATTTTGTTGCGCTGATGAAACATGATTATTTTCTTCCGTAAAAATAAAAATACGGTATAAATTGATAAAAAAATCATCAACACCAAATATTTCGGTGAAAATTAAGGGCAAAAATGTATTGGTAGCACCATTAGATTGGGGGTTGGGTCATACAACCCGCTGTATTCCTATAATTAATGCCCTGATTATCAATCATTACCATGTAATTCTGGCTGCATCCGGTAAGTCGGCCGCTTTGCTGCAAAAAGAATTTCCTCATTTAACCATTGTTCCCTTAGCCGGATATCATGTTCAATATGCGCAAAGCAGTAAATGGTTGCCAGTTAAATTATTGCTGCAGGTGCCTAAAATTATTCGTGCCATTAAAAATGAACATGCAGTACTGAATGAAATGGTACAGCAATATTCCATTAATTGGGTAATCAGTGATAACCGTTTTGGATTATACCATCCTGCTGTTCATTGCACCTTCATTACCCATCAATTAACTATTCTGGCTCCTTATCAATGGTTAAGAAATTTGCTGCAACGTATCAACTACCAATACATTAATCGTTTTGATACTTGTTGGGTGCCTGATATGGGCGGTGATGAGGGATTAGCGGGAATACTGTCTCATCCCAAACAATTACCTGCTATTCCCGTGCAATATATGGGAATGTTATCTAGATTTGAAAACACTGCTTCATTTCATCCGGGATATGTTTATGATTATTGCTTTCTGTTATCCGGCCCCGAACCGCAGCGTACCCTTCTTGAAAATATAGTCCTTTCTAAAATAGAGCAGATAGATGCAAGTATTATTGTTTTGCGAGGGTTGCCAGAACAGGCAAATGCCATCAAAAGCAAACACAATATTTTATCACATTTACCGGGTAAGGCATTGCAACAGGTGATTGAGCAGAGCAAATTTGTAATTGCAAGAAGTGGTTATACTACGGTAATGGAATTATTATCATTGCAAAAAAAATGTTTTTTTATACCTACGCCCGGGCAAACGGAACAGGAGTATCTGGCAGAACGTTTAGCCGACTTACAATTGTGTTTTATGGTGAAACAAGAGCATTTGAACATAGCAGAACAGTTAACAGCACTTGAACAGTTTCCTTTTAAAACTATACAGCCCAAAATTTTTACCGCGCAACAATTAAAGTTGCTCATGCAAAATCTTTAAAACCAAGTAAGCGTGCTGCTATATTTGCAATATGCTCAGTAATACCAGGTGGAATGCACATGCAGCCGTATTAATCACCAATCTGCTTTTTGGCGTAAATTATGCAGCCGTAAAATATATTACCCCTGCATTTATTTTACCTTTTGGATTAAACTTTGCGAGGGTAGTAACAGCACTGATATTATTTTGGACATTGTTTTTATTAAAGCCTGGAAACAGCGCCAGCATTGAACGCAAACATATTCCCTTATTTGTGCTCTGTGGTATTACCGGTGTTACAATTAATCAGTTATTTTTTATTAAAGGCCTGTCACTTACTTCTTCTATACATGCATCGCTGCTTGCTTTGGCAACACCCATATTCATTACATTCATTGCTGCATGGTTGTTAAAAGAACGGTTATCTGTTGTAAAAATATTGGGATTATTAATGGGCGTATCCGGCGCTGTTATTTTAATTGCCATGAAACAAAATAGTGGCAACAGGCAAGACAGCCTTATTGGCGATTTGTATATTTTGGTGAACGCCATCTCTTATGCTTTTTATATGGTTTGGGTTCGCCCTTTAATGCAGGTATATAGCGCATTGCATGTAATGCGCTGGATTTTTACCTTTGGAGCTTTGTTTTTAATTCCCTTTTGCTGGAACGATTTTTTTGTAACCCAATGGCATGCTTTTGGCATATTTGAATGGCTGATATTGGCATTGATATGTGTAGGTGCCACATTTGTGGCTTATCTCTTTAATGTGTATGGTATCTCCGTTATTGGCGCATCTGCTACGGGCAGTTACATTTATACTCAACCGGTATTTGCAGCCATTATTGCTGTATGGCTTTTGGGCGAACATTTTACACTCACTAAATTACTGGCAGGCTTATGTATTTTTGCCGGGGTGTTTTTGGTGAATAGTAAAAAAAATGTATTTAAATTTTTTTGGGGGAATAGAAAAACAGAAAATGCTTAGGCGCTGCGCTGAAATCTTTCCAGGAAGCTGCATCTACAGCAATGCCAACTACCCCGCAGGTAGGCATGGGCACTATTTCTTGTTTAAAAGCGGAACATTTGTAGGCAAACTCTGTAATGCCCGGATTGTGTGAAAACAAGGCGGCTGACTGAATGGCATCATCTAATTTTTCAGTAACATGAAAAAAAGTATCTAATTCGGCGTCGTATAATTCGGGTGCTTCACTAATTTGATTGTACAACAATTTTCCCTTTTGTTGAAAGGCTTCTAAAAAATAAGAGGCAGTGCTTATGGCTCTTAAAGCCGGGCTTGAAATAAAAGCATCTACCGTAATATTTTCTGCAATGAGTTTTTGGGCCATTTCAGCAGCCTCCATTTGTCCTCTATTGTTTAAAGGTCGGTCAAAATCAGTAAGTGCATCCAAACTACTTTTGGCATGCCGAATAATTAATAATTGCTTCATGATGCATTTAGCGTTTAATTAATAGCCTCTTACATTTTTCCCTTCCATGTAATTCATAAAAGCTTTATTGCAAACCTTGTTGCCACCAGGGGTGGGATAGTTGCCAGTAAAATACCAGTCGCCGGTATTGGTAGGGCATGATTCATGCAAATCTTCAATGGTTTGAAAAATCACTTCTACATCTAAATTTAATTCAGAAGGCGTAATTAATTGGGCAATTTCAGCCGATATTTCTTCTGTACTAAAGGGTTTATACACCTGCCGAACCATATTTTCGGTATGTAACTGATTGTTGCGTTCCATTTCTTTGCAGGTTTGGAACAACTGCTCCAGATCGGCTTCAATATCCCGTTTTTTGTGCAATGAAAGGGCTGCTTTAAAAGCAATGAAATCGCCCATTTTGCTCATGTCAATTCCATAGCAATCCGGGTAACGTATTTGCGGGGCTGAAGAAACTACAATAATTTTTTTAGGCTCTAAACGGGCCAACATTCTTATAATGCTTTCTTTTAAAGTAGTACCTCTTACAATACTATCGTCAATAACTACTAAAGTGTCTTCCTGTTTTTTTACGGTACCGTAAGTAATATCATAGACGTGCTGCACCATTTCATTTCGGCTATTGTCTTCTGTAATAAAAGTGCGCAGCTTCACATCTTTAATCGCTATTTTTTCCTGTCTTATTTTACGGTTAATCATTTCCTGCAGTTTATCTTCCGTAAAATCATTGCCCCAACTTAAAATGCGTTGAATTTTAATTTGGTTCAGGTATTCTTCCATTCCCTTTACTAAGCCATAAAATGCTACTTCTGCGGTATTGGGTATGTATGAAAAAATGGTTTGTTTTAAATTATAATCAATGCTTTCTAATACTGTTTTGCTTAGATGGTGCCCTAAGGCAATTCTTTCGCGGTAAATTTTTTCATCGCTGCCACGTGAAAAATAAATGCGTTCGAAAGAGCAGGCTCTTCTTTCCTTTGGGGGTAAAATTTGTTCAATGGCATATTTCCCATTATCATTTACAATTAAAGCACAACCGGGCATTAATTCTTTTACTTCATTTTCGCCCACATTAAAAGTAGTGCGTATGGCGGCCCTTTCACTGGCTGCCACAATAAATTCATCATGCACAAAATAATAGGCAGGTCTTATGCCATGTGCATCACGCATCACAAAGCTGTAACCGTTACCTGTTAATCCGCCAAAAGTATATCCACCATCAAACAATGGTGTTGCTTTTTTTAGCACTTGTGTTATGGAGGCCTGGTTGGGGTTTGCTTCATCTTCTTTTACCAAAAAATGATGCACCACTTCCATCATGGCAGCCAAATCGCTTTGTTTTTGAAATTCGCCTGGTTCAATATTCAGCAATTGATACAGTTCTTCCGTATTCACCAAATTAAAATTGCCGGCTAAGGCTAAATTCCTTCCCGGTAATAAATCTCTTTTTATAAAAGGGTGGCAAAATTCTGCATTGTTTTTTCCCTGGGTACCATACCGCAAATGGCCTAACATTAGTTCGCCCAGCATGGGTAAATGACCTTTTAATAATTCGGGCTGTTGTGTAATGTCTTTCTGGTATTTTTCCAGTTCCTGTACTTCTAAACCAATTCTATAAAATATTTCTGCAATAGATTGTGGAACAGCGCTGCGCATTCTGTTTAAAAATGCATAGCCATTGGGTACATTTAATTTTACGGAAGCAATACCGGAGCCATCCTGCCCACGGTTGTGTTGCTTTTCCATTAAAAGGTACAATTTGTTTAAACCGTAAAGGGCCGTTCCGTACTTTTCCAGATAGAATGATAAGGGTTTGCGTAACCGGATGAATGCCAAACCGCATTCGTGTTTTATTTCGTCGCTCATGTAAAGTTTATAAAAAGAAGTGGCGAAGTTACAACTCCGCCACTTTATTGAAAGGTTAATTATAGGAAGTTACCGGTTCGGGGTGCAAACTTTCTGCAAGCCATAAAAATTCTTTGATGAAATTGTCGATGTTTTTTTGAAAACTGCTATCCAATAGTTTGCCTTCGGGGCTAAATTTTTGATCAACAAAAGGGGTTACCAATAAATAGGGAGAAACTATGCCAAACAGGGCGGGTACCAGCAACAGTAATTGCTGTGCGCTGCGCATACCACCCAATGCACCGGTTGATGCGGTAACAATGCCAAACGTTTTATGTGGTTGTTTGGGAAAGTGATCCAATAAATTTTGCAATGCGGCGGAATAGCTGCCATTGTATTCGGGGGTTACCAAAATAAAGGCATCGGCTGCAAAAATTCTCCTGGCCAATGGTTTTAGATGTTCAGGAGCATGCTCTTCTGAAGTATATACCTGCTGTAAAAGCCCTATTTCCCAATCTTTTACATCAATCATTTGTACAGTATGTGCTGTATTTTCTGCCAAATAATTCTTTAAATAAATGGATAGTCTTTGGGTAACACTATCTTTTCTGGGACTGCCTGAAATAATTTCAATATTCATAATTAATATTTGTTGCTTAATTCAACAGCAAATGTGTTGGAAAGTTGCTTTTATGGTTTTTATTTCCGGAATAAAGCAGGATGAATAGCAAATGTTCATCCTGCCATTATTTTGAAATGGGTATTGTGCATGCTATCAGGCTTGTTTTGCCAGCTCAAAATTCATGTGTAATTTCACTTCATCACTTACTACTATACCGCCAGTTTCGGTAGTGGCGCTCCAGGTAAGGCCAAAATCTTTACGATTAATTTTTCCTTCTACTTCAAAACCCAATTTGGTTTGTCCCCAAGGGTCCACAATCTGACCGCCGTAAGAAACATCTAAAGTCACGGTTTTGGTAATATCTCTGATGGTTAGGTTGCCGGTTAAGCTGTATTTTTCATCATTTACTTTCTTAATATCGGTTGATTGGAAAAGAAGCTTTGGAAATTTGTCGGCTGCAAAAAAATCATCACTTTTTAAATGCCCGTCTCTTTGTTCATTGCCAGTAGTAATGCTGTTTACATCGGCTTCAAAGTTGATTTTTGCATCGGTAAAATCATCTTTCTCAACTTGTAAACTCCCGTCGAATTGCTGAAATTTTCCGGTTACACTTGAAATCATCAGGTGTTTTACTTTAAATGTTACTTCACTGTGTGCTGCATCAATTTTGTAGGTTGCCATTTTTTTTGTTTTTAAAGTTTAATGAATAAATATGTGTTTGTATTTAAGATGTTGCTTCAATTAAAACCCCCATTTTGCCCATTTGGTAATCTTTAAATGATTGTAAAATTTCTGTTTGTGTATTCATTACAAAAGGGCCGTGTGCCGCAATGGGCTCGTTCAAAGGTTCGCCACTGCCAATAAATAAATTACTGTCTTCGATAGCATCAATGGTAAATGTTGTTCCATTTTGCTGCAACAATGCTAACCGGCGGGCAGCAATGCTTGTGTTGGAATTGAATAATATGGCCCCACTTAATACATACACCAGCGATTGGTGTGTAGCCGGAATATGAAAAGTATACACACCGCCTTTTTTCATTTGCACCATCCATGTATTGACTGGTGTAAAAGTTGGAATGATACCTTTAATGCCATCCAGTTCTCCGGAGGGGATTAAGATGTTGGTTAAACCATCTGATGTTTGAATGGAGGGTGTTTCCGCTTGCGTTGCGGGATAATAATGCGGCTGATCCATTTTATAGGCTGCAGGTGTATTAATCCAAACCTGTAACAATTCCTGTACACCGCCGTGTTCAAAAATATCGGCAGGTAGGCGTTCGCTGTGAATAATACCCATTCCTGCATGTATCCATTGGGTACCGCCTGCATATACTACATGATTATTGCCCCGGCTATCCTGGTGATGCACACCTCCTTTATAAATAAAGCTAATAGCCGAAAAGCCACGATGTGGGTGTGGACCAACACCCTGCAAACGGATGGGAATGGCAGGGTCTGCTTTGGCTATGCCATGATGGAATACTAAAAAAGGATCAAAAAAATTGCCGCTGTTGGGCAGTAATTCCAGCACATCAATACTACCAACTTGGGTAGGGTTACCGGAAATAAGTCGCTGAATATTTTTTGTTGACATGTTTTTTTGTATGTTTTATTTATTGCAAAATGGGCACTTCCATTAATAAAATATGTGAGCCTGCCTGAACAGACAATGGAATGTTATCGGTTGCTGAAACCCCCAGCGCATCTCTTTTGTTTAATGTTATTTTGTTAACATTTGCGGCACCCTCTATCATAAAAATGTAAACGCCATGGTTCTTGTTCTGCAAACGATACTCGATCGTAGTATCTTTTGAAAATTTGCCCATGCTGAACCATGCATCCTGATTGATCCATAATGCATTTTCATCATTGGGTGCAACAATGGTTTTTAAACGGTTCAATAAATCTTCCTGCTGTAATGTGATTTGCTGATACCTGGGCGCAATATTTAAATTTTTAGGCATTACCCATATTTGTAAAAACTGTACCTGTTTGTCTTTGTTGGCATTGGTTTCGCTGTGCACAATGCCACTGCCTGCGCTCATTATCTGTACATCATTTTCTTTAATAATGGCATCACGGCCCGTATTGTCTTTATGATGTAAATCACCATGCAGGGGTATTGATATGATTTCCATATTTTGGTGTGGATGCGCTCCAAAGCCCATTCCCGGAGCAACAGTATCATCATTTAAAACCCTTAATGCACCAAAATGCATACGTTCCGGATTATAATAATCTGCAAAACTGAAGGTATGCCAGCTGTTTAACCAGCCATGTTGTGCATGACCTCTTGAAGCCGCTGTATGTAAAATGGTTTTCATGTTTTAATACTTTAAATTTTGAATGTGCTTATTTTGTTAATTATATGTATGTACATCTATCTACTTAAAAAATTTTTATACTTCTTTCGATCGGATTTTTTCGAGTAATGCATTGAGTTGCATTGCTTCTTCATTATTTATTGCAAATTCAGTGGCTCGGTGTGTATCTATCGCCTCACTGCATTTTTCTAAAAGATTTACACCTAATGGTGTTAAATGAATCACCGTTTCACGTTTGTCAATTTGTGATTGCTTGCGTTCTACCAATTTTTTTAGTTCCAGTCTGTCTATAATTCTGGGCACATTTGAGTTTTTTTCAATCATCCTTCCTGCAATGTCTCTTACGCACATGTCATCCGGATGTTTCCCTTTTAAAATACGCAGTACATTAAACTGTTCATGTGTAATGCCAAATTGCTTTAAAATAATGGCCGATTGGGTTTTTAACCACCAGGCAGTATATAAAATGTTCAATGCCGATTTATGCACCTCGTCTTTAAATTTATTACTTTGTATGGCTTGTTCTAATTTCACAACACAAATGTATGTACATACATGCAATTTTTCAAATTTTTCTTATTTTCAATCAAAAAGGGAATTTTAGAAGCATCAGTCAATCGTGCTTTTTTAAATTTTTATAAAAACTAACCAACGGGAGCCTACTTTTGAAATGCAGAAAATTTAATTTTCTGTTTATACTATTTTGTACAAACAGTAAAAAGCTGTTAACTTTGCAGTTGTTACCGAATTGCTCTTCACGATAAAAAAACAGGTAGAATGAAAGAAGAAATGGATGTTTTGGAACAAACCATTGGTTCAGAGTACAAGTACGGGTTTGTTACAGACATTGAAACAGATACTGTTCCAAAAGGAATTGATGAATCAATTGTACGGCTCATTTCAAAGAAAAAAAATGAGCCTGAATGGATGCTGAACTGGCGGTTAAAAGCTTTTGCCCACTGGCTAAAAATGGAAGAGCCCCAATGGCCCAATGTAACATATCCACCTATTAATTTCCAGGATATTATTTATTATGCTGCTCCCAAAAAGAAAAAGGCCTTAAACGGATTGGATGAAGTAGATCCCGAATTACTGAAAACCTTCGAGAAATTGGGGATATCGATTAATGAGCAAAAACGATTAACCGGTGTGGCTGTGGATGTGGTAATGGACAGTGTGTCTGTAGCTACTTCCTTTAAAAAACAATTGGCCGAAGTGGGTATTATTTTTTGCTCTATGAGCGAGGCCATTCAAAACCATCCGGAGCTGGTCCAAAAATATATAGGCTCTGTAGTGCCCATGACCGATAATTATTTTGCAGCCCTGAATAGTGCTGTTTTTACCGATGGTTCATTCTGCTATATTCCCAAAGGGGTTCGTTGCCCCATGGAATTATCTACTTATTTCCGAATAAATACTGAAAATACAGGTCAGTTTGAAAGAACACTGATTGTGGCAGAAGAAGAATCTTATGTAAGTTATCTGGAAGGTTGTACTGCCCCTAAACGGGATGAAAATCAATTACATGCCGCTGTGGTTGAATTGGTGGCGCATCGCAAAGCCGAAATTAAATATTCGACTGTACAAAACTGGTATCCAGGCGATGCCAATGGTGCCGGAGGTATTTACAATTTTGTTACCAAAAGAGGTATTTGCTTAGGCGAATATGCTAAAATATCTTGGTCGCAGGTAGAAACAGGTTCTGCCATTACTTGGAAATATCCTAGTGTAATTTTGAAAGGCGATAATTCTGTTGGCGAATTTTATTCAGTAGCACTTACCAATCATTTACAGCAAGCCGATACCGGTACCAAAATGATTCATTTGGGCAAAAACACCCGTAGCCGAATTGTATCAAAAGGTATTTCAGCTGGCAAAAGCCAGAATAGTTATCGCGGATTGGTTCGGGTGGGTAAAAATGCCATCAATGCCCGTAATTTTTCTCAGTGCGATTCTTTGCTTTTGAGCGATCAGTGTGGTGCACATACCTTTCCTTACATAGAAGCTGCGCATCCATCAGCTGTTATTGAACATGAGGCCACCACTTCTAAAATTGGTGAAGACCAGCTTTTTTACTGCCGTCAACGCGGTATTGATACTGAAGCTGCCGTAGCGCTCATTGTTACGGGCTTTGCAAAAGAAGTGATGAATCAATTGCCTATGGAATTTGCTGTAGAAGCACAAAAACTGCTGGCTATCAGTCTGGAAGGAAGTGTTGGTTAAAACTAATTTTTCATTAATTACATTTTAATAATATGTTGTCTATTCAAAACATTCATGCTGCTATTGAAGGTAAAGAAATTTTAAAAGGAATCAATCTTGATATTCAACCCGGCGAAGTACACGCCATCATGGGGCCGAATGGTTCCGGTAAAAGTACGCTGGCATCTGTACTGGCAGGAAGGGAAGAGTATGAAGTAACCGAGGGCTCAATTGAGTTTCTTGGGAAAAATATGTTGGAACTTTCGCCTGAAGAAAGAGCCAGAGAAGGGTTGTTTCTTGCCTTCCAATATCCGGTTGAAATTCCGGGTGTAAGCACTACCAATTTTATTAAAACTGCTTTAAATGAAAAAAGGAAATACCATGGCTTAGAACCCTTAGATGCCGTAGCTTTTTTGAAATTAATGAAAGAAAAAATGCAGTTGGTTGAAATTGATAAAGCCCTGCTGACACGCTCAGTGAATGAAGGCTTTTCAGGCGGTGAAAAAAAGAAGAATGAAATTTTTCAGATGGCGATGCTTGAACCGAAGCTCACTATCTTGGATGAAACAGATTCAGGATTGGATATTGATGCCTTACGAATAGTAGCCAGTGGTGTAAATAAACTGCGTAATAAAGACAACGCTATTATTGTTATTACCCATTATCAACGTTTATTGGATTATTTACAACCCGATTTTGTACATGTTTTGTATAAGGGACGTATTGTAAAATCAGGAACCAAGGAGTTAGCACTAACTCTGGAAGACCAAGGCTACGACTATATTAAAGAAGAGTTTGGGGCTACAACTATTTAAAATCAATTCCAAAAATATTCCAGTAATATGGCAATTTTACAAACGGCGTATATAGAAGAAAAGTTTGGCACATTGCAATCATCGCATCCAAATGTGTTGTTGAATGAGGTTAGACAAAAAGGTTTTCAAGCCTATCAAAATGTAGGTATTCCATCTTATAAAAATGAAGAGTGGCGGTATACTCCGGTCAGTAATTTATTTAAACAGTCATACAGTTTTTCTGAAAAAATTTCAACCATCAATCAGGCGTCTGTTAATACATTTCGCTTGCCGGATAGTGCAACAGCCAATGAACTGGTATTTGTAAATGGTTTGTACAATCCGTTGCTTTCTAATATTCGTTCTGCAGCCAATGAACTGGTTATTATATCAATGGAAGAAGCAGCGAATGATATACGTTTTTCTGATATTTTGAAAGAGCACTTAGGTAAAAGCAGTTTGTATTTGCAGGATGGTATTCATGCACTAAATACCTCTTTCATTAGCGGTGGTGTATTTGTGTATGTTCCCAAAAAAGTACAGGTAGCACTGCCATTGTATATTTATCATATTGCCGATACTGTTCAAAATCCGGTTCTGGCTCAGCCCCGCAGTTTGATATATCTGGCAGAATCAGCTGAATTGAAGTTGGTTGAAACATATAAAACTGCAGGTAGTTCAGATAGTTTTACAAATGAAGTAATGGAAGTGGTGGTTGCAGGCAATGCGGTGTTTGAATATTATAAACTACAAAATGATATTGCAGTAGCTAATCAGGTAAACACAACCCATATTCGCCAAATTGGCAAAAGTTATGTGCATACCGTAGTGGTTACTTTAGATGGTGGCATGGTTCGTAACAACACCAATATTATTATGGAAACACCAGGTAATGAGGCACATATGTATGGCTTGTATTTGTTGAAAGGGAATACACATGCTGATAACCATACATTGGTTGATAACAGAGAACCCCATTGCTTTAGTAATGAGTTGTATAAAGGTGTAATGGATGATGCAACTACAGGCGTTTTTAGCGGGAAAATTTATGTGCGGCCACAGGCTCAAAAAATCAATGCATACCAGAGTAACAAAAATATTTTGTTGAGTGAAAGGGCCAGTGTAAATACCAAACCTCAGTTACAAATTTTTGCTGACGATGTTAAATGTTCTCATGGATGTACTATAGGAAGGTTAGATGAGGAAGCTTTGTTTTATCTGCGTTCCCGTGGTATTGATGCTGCACAGGCTAAAGCTATGTTGTTGCAGGCATTTGCAAACGATGTTATTGAAAAAATTAAAATTGAATCATTACGCGGACACATTGAAACACTGATTGTAAACAGGCTCTCCGTTCAAATCAGCTGATATCATCATGGAAACATCAACCCATATATTGAATACATTGCAGGTGGAAGATATTCGGAAACAATTCCCAATATTGAAGCGCACTATTCATAACAAGCCTATCGTATATTTCGATAATGCTGCAACTACACAAAAGCCAATGGTTGTTATTGATGCATTGAGCCATTATTATATGCACTCAAATGCCAATATTCACAGAGGTATTCATACACTTGCAGAAGAAGCAACGGCCGCTTATGAAGCAACACGCACAGCAGTGCAGGTTTTTATCAATGCATCTTGTACCGAAGAAATAATTTTTACACGAGGTACCACTGAGTCAATCAATCTGGTTGCTAATACATGGGGAAGAAAAAATATTCAGGAAGGTGATGAAATCATCATTTCTGAAATGGAACATCACTCCAATATTGTGCCTTGGCAAATACTTTGTGAAGAAAAAAAAGCAGTATTAAAGGTTATTCCCATTAGCGATGAAGGTGAGTTGTTGTTAGATGTTTACCGGCAACTGCTAACGTCTAAAACGAAATTGGTTGCCATTACTTATGTATCGAATAGTTTAGGCACCATCAATCCCATATCTGAAATCATACAAATGGCACACAACGCTGGTGCGCTTGTGTTAGTGGATGGCGCTCAGGCTACTGTACATTTAGATATTGATGTACAAAAAATGGATTGTGACTTCTATGCTTTTTCAGGACATAAAATTTATGCTCCAACAGGCGTTGGTGTTTTGTATGGTAAAAAGGCTTTGTTAGAAGCAATGCCCGTATTTATGGGCGGTGGCGAAATGATAAAAGAAGTAAGTTTTGTCAAAACTACTTATGCTGAATTGCCGTATAAATACGAAGCAGGCACCCCAAACATTGCTGATACCATTGCATTAAAGGCAGCGATTGATTTTATGCGTGAAACCGATGTTGCAATGATACACCAACATGAAAAAGAATTATTGGAATATGCTACGAAACAAATGCTCCAAATTCCCAACTTGCGCATTTATGGAACGGCTGAAAATAAAACCGGAGTTATTTCTTTTCTGGTAAACAATATTCATCCGCAAGATATGGGTGTTTTATTAGATAATCAGGGCATTGCCGTTAGAACCGGGCATCATTGTACACAACCCTTAATGCACCGTTTGGGTATTCCCGGAACGGTTCGTGCTTCTTTTGCCGTATATAATACAATGGAAGAAGTAGACCGGCTAATTAACGGCATTCAAAAATCAATTAAAATGCTTTTATAATATGGGTGAATCAAGCACTATTGCAGCAAGAGAGGCAGAAATAATTGAAGCATTTGCTTTATTGGATAGCTGGGAAGAAAAATATGAATACATCATTGAACTGGGTAAAAAACTTCCACCGCTGGATGAGCGATATAAGTTAGCAGAAAATATCATTAAAGGCTGCCAGTCAACTGTTTGGTTAGTAGCCAATTATTCAGATGGGAAAGTATTTTTTAAAGCAGATAGTGATGCGGTAATTGTAAAAGGATTGGTGAGTTTGCTGATTAAAGTTTTATCCGGCGTTACGCCTCAGGAAATTTTACAAGCACAATTAGATTTTTTGCAAGAAATAGGCATGATGACACATTTGGCACAAACCCGTTCCAATGGTTTGCGTGCCATGATTCAGCAAATGAAACATTATGCATTGGCGTTTCAATCTATTAACTCCTGAAAAAGGAAAACTATGGAACCAGAAGTATTAAAAGAAAAAGTGATTGAAGCTTTACATGAAATATACGATCCGGAAATTCCGGTAGATATTTACGAGCTGGGTCTGATTTATGAAGTTGAAATTCTGCCTATTAACAATGTGCAGATTGTAATGACTTTAACTGCACCCAGTTGCCCGGCTGCTCAGGAATTACCGATTGAAGTTGACCAAAAAGTGCGTGCTATTGAAGGGGTAAATGATGTGCATGTTTCAGTAGTTTGGGATCCGCCATGGGATAGAAGCATGATGAGTGAGGCTGCTCAACTTACTTTAGGATTTATGTAACGCTGGCATTCAAATTTAATACTAAAAAACAATAAATAATTTTTTAATATATATAGATCTGTACGCTTACCTTAAAAAATTGCAACATGAAAATAACTTCACAGGAAGAATATGGTTTTCGTATTTTACTCCGCATTGCAAGGTGTAAGGATAGTGAAAGCATGAGCATACAAGCACTGAGTGTTGCCGAGGGTTTAACAATGGCTTATGTGGCTAAATTAACCCGATTGTTGCGGAAGGCAGGATATATTAATAGTACACCTGGTAATGTGGGCGGTTATGTTTTGGCCAGACCTGCATCTGAAATTAATGTAAATAAGGTATTAAAATCATTGGGTGGGGCATTGTTTTCAAAAGAGTTTTGCGGTACGTATTCCGGATCTATGCGTTTTTGCAATAATTCGGTAGATTGTTCTGTGCGTTCATTGTGGCAAATGGTGCAGTTCTCCATTGATCAATTATTAGATAAAGTGAGTTTACAGGATTTGATTGGTACTGAAAAAAAATCTGAAAATTTGTTGAGCAATTTGTTTCAGGCGCATCTGCAATTGTTGAAAGAGGCCGAAGTTGCTACCGTATAAATTTTGAATTTACTTTAAAATAACGGTGTACAGTTGGTGTAATGATACAAAGTGGGCTGTAATTCTGCAATTTTTTTATTGCAGATAGAGTGCCCTCTTTTAAAAAATAAAAAACCATTTCTGCTGTTGGTAAAATGGTTTTGAATATGTTTGAAGAAAGTGGATTGAACTATATATGCTACAACTTTTAATTTCTAGCAGCATATTTCCACCACTCATCCAACGATTTGCAACCTTTAAATTCTTTATCGATAGTAATGTAGAAATTAGGTAAATGATCGTTAAACCATTGTTCTAATTTCGATTGTTTTTTATCTTCCAATGCTTGTTGTGCAATTTTGTTATAATCTTCTTTCAGGTTTTCGCGATGTGGCTCTGTTCTGGTTTTCAGATAAACCAATCGTACCATTTTTCTGCCCCGGTCGTCGGTATAAACTTGTGGTTGCGATATTTGTCCGGGCTTCAGTGTTTTTAATAATGGAATTAAGTCTTTATCGGGTAACTGATCAATGGTAATGTATGAACTGCCATCTCTTCCCTGAATTTGACCGCCGGTAAATTTGCTGTTATCATCGTCGCTAAAGCGCTTAACAGCTTCGCCGAAAGTCATTTGTTTGGTTTCAATTAAATTACGAACCGAGTCTAATTTTTGAACGGATAAATCAATTTCTGTTTGTGTTACCGGTGGAATTTTAAGAATGTGGCGTACTACCGCATCATCGCCGGAACGGCTTACCAATTGAATGATGTGTAAACCAAATTTTGATTTAATAACCGGAGAAATTTGACCTTCCTTCAATTTAAATACAGTGGCCAAAAATGTAGGATCCCAGAATTTATCGTTTCTGTTCAGGTGTAATAAACCACCTTGTTTTTCTGTTTCCACATCATCAGAATATAGCTTTGCTAACTGATCAAATCTTTTCTGGCCCGATTCAACTTGTTTTTTATAGCTGTATAAATCTTTTGATACATAATCTTCTACTTCTTTATTCGCTTTTGGCTGTGCCAAAATTTGGCTCACTTCAATTTCGCTTTCAAAAAATGGGAGACTGTCTTTTGGAATTTTATCGAAATATGCTTTTACTTCATTGGGAGTAACTTTTACGTTCTCCAGAATTTTATTGCGCATCTGGTCGGCTAATTTTCTGTCTCTGAATGCCGGCCTGAAATCTTCTTTAATTTGATAAATGGTTTTACCTGCAATTTCCTCCAGTACTTCTTTCGAACCATATTCTCTGATAAAACCTCTGATTTGATTGTCTAAAGCTGCATCCAAATCTTCATCAGAAACAACGAGTGAATCTTTTTCAGCTTGTAAAACCAATGCTTTTTGAATGAGTTGTGCTTCTAAAAAGGCACATTCAGGATGTGGAGGTAATGATGCTTCCTGACCCTGACGTTTGGCATCTGAAATAGCATTCATTACATCTGATCGTAAAATAATTTTATCGCCAACCTGGGCAACAATTTTATCGGCTACTACTTTTTGTACCTGCGCTTTTATAGTGGCAGATACGGAAAAGAAAAGAATGCTTACTAATAAAAACTGCTTCATAATTTTTTACTATGTATCACCTGCAAGGCTATTTCATTTATTTAAAAATGTTTATTCCTGCATGCTATTCAGGATAAAATATTTAGGTATTGTGTGTTTCAAAAGTACTTCTAAACTGTGTGAAACTGCTCACTGCTAAAGCTTTTAACAAAAAAATTTGCTTCAGGCAGGCTTACCCGCTACATCCTGAAGCAAATGATAGGAAAGTATGGTTATAATGTACGTTTTATTTCTACTTCTTCATAAGCTACAATGGTATCACCTACTGCTAAATCAGTATAATTTTTAATGGTTAAGCCGCACTCCATATTAGAGGGCACTTCTTTTACATCATCTTTATATCTTTTTAAACTGCCTAATTCAGCAAATGCACCTTCCTGACGTGGATAAATTAAGATGCCATCTCTAAACAATCTGATTTTTGCATCTCTTTTTATACGGCCTTCTAAAACAAAGCAACCTGCAACGGTAGCTTTATCAAATTTATATACTTCGCGTACTTCAACGGTGGCCACTTCTTTTTCCTGAATTTTGGGTTCCAACATACCCTCCATGGCGCTCTTCACTTCTTCAATAGCATTGTAAATAATGGAGTACATTTTAATTTCTACGCCCTCATTTTGTGCCAGACGGGCAGCTTGTGCCGATGGGCGAACATTGAAGCCAATTAAAATGGCATCAGAAGCGGTAGCCAGCAATACATCACTTTCTGAAATCTGACCCACTGCTTTGTGTACAACATTCACTGCAATTTCAGCGGTAGAAAGTTTTTGTAAAGAATCGCTCAATGCTTCTATTGAACCATCCACATCACCTTTGATGATAATATTTAATTCTTTAAAGTTACCCAAAGCTAATCTACGTCCAATTTCATCTAGGGTAATATGTTTACGTGCTCTAAGTCCCTGTTCACGCATTAATTGTGCCCGTTTATTGGCAGATTCTTTGGCTTCAGATTCACCTTTATATACTTTAAATTTTTCACCGGCCTGTGGTGCACCATTTAAGCCTAAAATAACTGCGGGTGTTGATGGAGGTGCTTCTGTAATTTTTTGATTCCGTTCGTTAAACATGGCTTTAACACGGCCATAATATTGTGCACTTACAATAATATCACCTTGTTTAAGGGTGCCATTTTGAACCAGAATAGTAGCTACATAGCCGCGACCTTTATCTAAAGTGGCTTCTATAATAGAGCCGGATGCTTCTTTATTGGGGTTGGCTTTCAGATCTAACAATTCTGCTTCCAGCAATATTTTTTCTAAAAGTAAATCAACATTTAAACCTTGTTTGGCACTCAGTTCTTGACTTTGGTATTTTCCACCCCACTCTTCCACCAAAATATTCATATTGGAAAGTTGTTCATATATTTTTTGTGGATTGGCGCCTTCTTTATCAATTTTATTGATGGCAAAAATCATGGGTACATTGGCAGCTTGTGCGTGGCTAATGGCCTCTTTGGTTTGTGGCATTACGGCATCATCTGCTGCAATAACAATAACTGCAATGTCTGTAACTTTTGCACCTCTAGCACGCATAGCGGTAAAGGCTTCGTGTCCGGGTGTATCTAAAAATGTAATGTGTTTGCCACTTTCGGGTAAGGTAACTTCATACGCACCAATGTGCTGGGTAATACCGCCTGCTTCACCTGCAACTACATTGGCATTTCTAATATAATCGAGTAATGAGGTTTTACCATGGTCAACGTGGCCCATAATGGTTACTATTGGTGGGCGGCTTACTAAGTTTTGGGTATCTTCCTCTTCTTCTTCCTCATTTAATTCATCCACGTCATCCACGCCAATAAATTCTACTTCATAGCCAAATTCACTAGCCACTAATTCAATTACTTCTGCATCAAGGCGTTGGTTAATAGACACCATAATGCCCAGGTTCATACATTTACCAATTACATCTGCAAAACTTACGTCCATTAAATTGGCCAGTTCGCTTACGCTGATAAATTCTGTTACCTGTAGTTTATTATCTTCCGATAATTCGCCCATTGATTCGGCAGCTTCATCTCGTTTGGCACGGCGATATTTTGCTTTTAGGCTTTTACCTCTGCCACCTGCACCGGCTAATTTAGCCTGCGTTTCTTTTATTTTTTCCTGAATATCTTTTGCGTCAATTTCTTTTTCTTCTTTTCTATGATCACGTCCGGCACCTCGTTGGTGTGGGGTATGTCGGTTATTGTTGTTCCGGTTGCCACCTGTTCCGCCACCACCTTGCGGCTGATTATTGCGGTTATTAGCGGGTTGTATGGGCCGGTTGGGTCCTGTAACCGGTGTACCGCCTGCATTAACAGTAGTACCTGCAGCTACATTACCCTGACGTGGGCCGCCACCTGCTTTGGGTTCGCGGTTAAATTGTCCTCCGGGTTGGTTACCACCTACTTTGTTTAGCGGAATGCGTTTGCGTTGCTTACGGCTTTCTTCACGTGAAGAAGGTTTGGGCCGGGTGTCACTGTCAATTGGCAATTGTATTTTCCCTAATATTTTGGGGCCGGTTAATTTTTCCACTTCAATATTTTCAATAACCGGTGCACCATCCTGGTGTGGAATGTTGGATTCTATATTGGTTACAGGTGTTGCTGTGGGTTGTTCTTCTTTAGCAACAACCGTAATTTCTTCGGGTTGAACACGTGGAGTAACCGGGGTAGTACTTTCAACTATCGGTTCCTTTTTATCGGATGTATCTTCTTTCTTTCTGGAAGATTTTTTAGGTCTGGTAGAAGTATCTATTGCATCTAAATCAATCTTTGCAATAATTTTAGGCCCTTCTATTTCGGGAACCTCTAACTTAATAAAGTCATCTTCTGCAGATTTTTCGGGTACAATTACTTCCGGTTCGGGATGCTTTTCCTGGATGATGGGCGCTTCTGTAAGAATAGGTTCAGATGGTAATTCAACGGTAGGAACTTCGGCTGGTGTAGTTTTTTTCTGAACAGATTCCGATTCTGTTTCTTTCAATGTTTCCTTAAGTTCTTCTTTGGGGAGTGATTTTTTTTCCTCTTTTTTAAAACTTACTTCTTCTTCTTCCTTTCTTTTTCTTGGTTCTGCCGGAGCAATTTTAGGTATTTCTACCTGATCAGCTTTATTCTTAGCTTGTTTATCACTTTGGAATTCGGCCTGAAGGGCAAGATACATTTCTACCGAAAGTTTGGCTGTTGGTTTCAGCTCCTCTTTGTTAAAACCTCTCTTCCCCAAAAATTCAATAATGGTATCCTGACCAACATTAAACTCTTTGGCTGCTGCTAATAATCGTGGTAATTTCAGTTCTGACATTCCGTTTTATTTAATCCATCCGCGCCTTTTTGTTAAAGGCAACGTTCAAATGTATATATAAGACCGTTTATGGCCTAATATGTTGCTTTAAAATACTCAAGTTTTTGCATAAACTTTTTTTATGGTATTAAAAAAGAAAGGTTTTATGCTTCATCGTTATCAAATTCGGCCTGTAAAATTCTTCTTACTTCGGCAATGGTTTCTTTTTCCAGATCGGTTCTTCTTTCCAGTTCATCTTCATTTAAATTTAAAACACTGCGGGCCGTATCGCATCCTACTTTTTTGAATGCTTCAATTACCCAGGGTTCAATTTCATCGCTAAATTCTTCCAGGTCAATGTCAAATTCATCTGTTTTTTCTTCATCTTCCCTAAACACATCTAAAGTATATCCGGTTAGTTCAGAAGCTAATTTAATATTTACGCCTCTTCGGCCAATGGCAAGCGATACCTGATCAGCTTTCAAATAAACATCAGCCTGCTTCTTCTCTGTATCAATATTCATGAAGCTGATTTTAGCAGGTGTTAAAGAGCGTTGAATGAGTAGCTGGATATTATTGGTGTAATTAATAACATCAATATTTTCGTTTTTCAATTCACGTACAATTCCATGAATACGACTTCCTTTCATGCCTACACAGGCACCAACGGGGTCAATTCTGTCGTCATAAGATTCTACTGCTACTTTTGCTCTTTCACCCGGCTCACGAACAATTTTCTTGATTGATATTAGTCCGTCAAAAATTTCCGGTACTTCTATTTCTAAAAGTTTGGCTAAGAATAAAGGGCTGGTTCGTGAAAGTATGATGACAGGGGAATTGTTTTTTAAATCAACTCTTGCAACAACTGCACGTATGGTTTCGCCTTTGCGGAAAAAGTCTTGTGGTATTTGTTCAGATTTTGGCAAAATTAATTCATTCTCTTCTTCATCCATTAATAAAACTTCTTTTTTCCAAACCTGATGCACATCGGCAGAAATGATTTCACCAATGCGATCGCTGTATTTTTTTACCAGTACATTCTTTTTTAAATCGTTGATACGGCTGGCCAAAGTTTGTTTGGCAGCTAAAATAGCACGGCGGCCAAAGTCGAGCATATCAACTTCTTCATACAATTCTTCGCCCACTTCAAAATCGGGCTCTATTTTAACGGCTTCTGAATAGCTGATTTCGGCAAGTGGGTCATGCACTTCTCCATCTTCTACAATCATCCGGCGGCGGATGATTTCCAAATCGCCTTTTTCGGCATTTACAATTACGTCAAAATTTTCGTCGCTACCATATTTTTTGCGTAATAAGGTTTTAAAAACATCTTCTACTACTTTCATCAAAGTAGGTCTGTCCAGATTTTCGGTGTCTTTAAATTCCTGAAATGCGTCAATAAGATTAATACTTGCCATAATTCAATTTTTTAGCGGTAGTTCAGGCTTTGTTGATACAAACGGGCCTGATGAATATTAAAATTTAATTTGAACGGTTGTTGTTTTTATATTAGTAAATGGTATTAAAATTTGTTGTGTGATAGCTTTTTTGCCTTTTCCTGTTGTATGTTCCAATAAAATATCCTGTTCTGCCACGGCCAGCAAAACACCTTGTTTAATGGTGTCGTCGGTAAATACTACTTCAACATTTCTGCCAATATTTTTAACATATTGCCTGTGTAGTTTTAGCGGCTCACCAACGCCGGGTGAAGAAACTTCCAAACTAAATTCGCCCTCCGGAAAAATACCCGCTTCTGTGATTAATTGATACAGTTTTCTATTAAAGTACACGCATTTTTCAATGGGCAATCCTTCATCGCCATCTAAAAACACCTTAATATTTTGTGTGGGTTTTACTTTAACCGCTACGCAAAAAAATGAAGGCTCGGTTTCCAGCATGCTATTTACAATGCCGGTAATTTGTTCTATGTGTGTTTGTGTTGACATACCTATAAAGCAGAAGGGAACGCTTCCGTTCCCTTCTATCGTTCTTTTTTCCGTTGCAAATGTAATGGATAAAATGATTACGCTCCAAATTAGAAATAGGAACTTATTATAAATGGTTAAAAAATGGCCGGAGGGTTGTAATTAAACCCTGTTATTGTATTTTTGCCACTATGTTAAAAATTATTATTTGGAGTTGTGTATTGTATCTGATTTACAAGTTTGTATTTGATTTGGTGGTGCCAATTGGCAAAGCTACTTCTGAAATGAAACAGAAGATTAATGCCATGCAACAAGCGCAACAGCAGGCTGCTGAATCGCAAAATAATTTTAATGCCACATCTAAAGCTGCATCTTCTAAAACAAAACCGGCAGATGAAGAGTATATTGATTTTGAAGAAATGAAATAAAGCCGGATATATTAAAGGAATGCGCTTCTGCTTTCTGATACATTGTGTTATTTAAATACTTCATCCTTTCATCAAACTATTTATGAAACAAAATATACTTGCCATTTTTTTATTATGTCTCACTGTTTGTGCTGAAAATAGTAATGCACAATCTGAACTACCAAAAGCAGATGCCAATCAAAAATGGTGGAAAGAAGCCATTGTGTATCAAATTTATCCCAGAAGTTTTAAAGATAGCAACGGCGATGGCGTAGGCGATTTAAAAGGCATTATCTCTGAATTAGATTATATTAAAAGTTTGGGTGTTGATGTGGTTTGGTTAAACCCCATTTACCAATCGCCCAATTTTGATAATGGCTATGATGTAAGCGATTACCGCAAAATTTTGCCGGAATTTGGGACGATGGCCGATTTTGATTCTTTGTTAAATGGAATGCACCGCAGAGGTATTAAATTGGTAATGGATTTGGTGGTGAACCACAGTAGCAACGAACACGAATGGTTTCAGAAAAGCCAGAGTTCAAGAAATAACCCCTATCGCAACTATTATCATTGGTGGAATGCTGAAAATGGGAAACCACCTTATCGTTATAGTTTGTTCGATATTAATCATGATGCCTGGAAGTATGATACACTCACCAATGCCTATTACCTGCATTATTTTTCAGATAAACAACCCGATTTAAATTGGGAAAATCCTAAAGTTAGAAATGAAGTGTACAATATTATGCGCTTTTGGGCTGATAAAGGCATTGACGGATTTAGGTTAGATGCTTTTCAATTTGTGGCAAAAGATACCACCTTCCCCATGTTCCCGAAAGGGTTTGAAAAAGATTTTACACGTTATTATGCCATGCAGGGTAATATACACGGCTATTTACAACAAATGAACCAGCAAATTTTTAGTAAATACGATGTAATGAGTGTAGCAGAAGGTGCCGGTAATACGTTTGAAGATGCACATAATTTGGTAGATAGTAACCGGCATGAACTGAATATTGCTTATGCTTTTAATGGGGTAGACCTTGCGAAGCCTAACGGATACAGCTTGTTGCAATTTAAATCGATTTTTTCGCAATGGGATAGTGCTTTTGAACACAGTGGGTGGCTGGCTGTTTTTTTGGCCAATCATGATCAGGCCAGAATGGTGAGCAGATTTGGAAATGATCTACCACAGTTTAGAACCCATTCCTCACAAATGCTCTCTACTTTTTTACTTACCATGCGGGGCACTCCTTTTTATTATAATGGGGATGAATTGGGCATGACCAATCCCAAATTTTCATCCATTCATGATTATCGGGATCAGGTAATATTAGATGAATACAAGCATACACAAATGACGGGCGGCAATGTGCAAGCACTGCTGAAAAATCTTTCTTTTGGAGCAAGGGATAATGGCAGAACCCCCTTTCAATGGGATAGTTCCAGAAATGCAGGTTTTACAACCGGAATGTCCTGGATTGGCATCAATGCGAATTATAAAACAGTGAACGTTGCTGTTGAAGAAAATGACCCGAATAGTTGTCTGCATTATTTTAGAAAATTAGTACAACTGCGTAAAAACAACCCAACCCTGGTTTATGGCAAATACACATTGCTGGATAAAGCCAATCCACAAGTATATGCATACCTTAGAGAAGATGCTGCCGGTAAATTTTTGATACTATTGAATTTTTCTGCTAAAGATGCGGTATTTAGTAGTCCTACATTATCTGCTAAAGCAAAAGTGGTATTGGCCAATTATGTAAAAACACCTATAACACCTATAACTATCACATTAAAAAATAAAATGCCCTTACGCCCTTATGAAGCCATGGTGATTCGATTATAGAACAGTTATAACGGTATATCTAACACCGTTAGTGGTGCTTTCAGGTGTATGGTTTGTAATCCTAACGAATGGGCTGTTTGTATGTTAGGTAACGTATCATCAATAAATAAAGTTTCTTCCGGGGCTAAATTTTGTTCCTGTAAAATAAGTTGAAATCCATCTGCATCCGGCTTGCGCATTTTTATTTTGTGAGAATAATAGGCTTTTTTGAAATAGCGGTTAAAATTGTCTTTGCCGGTATCACGTTTAAACATTTCCATGAAACAATCGTAATGAATTTGATTGGTGTTGGAGTATAAAAAAACATCGTATTTATTTTGTATCGAATTGAGCCATTCAATTCTTTCGGGTGGAAAGTTAATTAACATAGCATTCCAGGCATGGGCAATGGCTTTGTTTGTTGCCAGGATACCTGTTTGTTTTCTGAAAGCATCATAAAAATCATGCGTTGCAATGGTGCCGGTTTCTAAAGCTGCAAAAAGGCTATTGGAGTGGGTTTGTGAAAAAAAACTGTAGAATTGTGTGGCACCTAGTTGTTGAAATGCCTCATTTGTTTTTTGAAAATCGAGGTTTATGAAAACACCACCTAAATCGAAAATAATATTTTTAACTAACTTCATACTACAATATTAAATCAAATTATGTTGATACAATACAGTAGTCAATAGCTGAAGTAATGGTTTAAAAATATTGATTAAGCTGCTTTTTCAATAGCCATAAAATTTACCAACCTGCCTGATTGGTTGAATATGGGGAAGCCTTCAATATGGCAGGTATATATACTGCCGTTTTTACGATAATTTACTAATGAGGTTTGGAAAGGTTGCAAGGCATCAATAGCCATTTTAATGGCTTTACGTGTATCAAGAGAAGTGGCCGGCCCCTGAAATAGCGTTGGGCGTTGGCCTATTACTTCATGGGGCCAATAACCATTCATGGTATGTAAGTTTTCAGTGGCGTGAATGATGTTTAATTGGGTATCGGTAACTATAATGGTTTTATCTTCCCAAATTAAGGCTTCCTGAAAAGCAGCACGCACTTCTTTCCATTCGTTCCGGTACATAATATTTTGTAGTGCTTCCAAATCTTTTTTTAATTGCTTGCGCCGTTCTATTCCTTCTAATACAATATCCCAGCAAAGCAAAGGATGTGGCGTTGGGTTGTTCTCCATGAATTTATTTTTCTGATGTTTAGTAAAATTCATTGTTATTCTTCGCCTAAGTATATTCTGTTATCCTTTCAGTCTAAAAAAGCCTTTAATCATTGAACAAACTTCAATATTTTAATTGATATAAAAAAACAGTTATATAATTTATAACGGTTTTTTAAAAAGTATCCATTTGCTGATTTTATGAGCCGCAACTAATACATCCTTCCTGCATGGTGCAAACAGCGCCTTCTGTTATGGTGGCTGTTACATCGGTTTCGGCTGCAGCTTCTGCCACTGGTATTACCGGTTGTGCAGTAATTTCTGCCTGTTTCTCTACAGTAAACTGAACAGCCTGTGTGGCTGCCTGTGACCGCAGATAATACATGCCTGTTTTAAGGCCTTTTTTCCATGCATAAAAATGCATAGAAGTAAGTTTGGATGAGTTGGGAGCATCTACAAACAAATTCAATGATTGCGATTGGCAGATAAATGCACCTCTGTCGGCAGCCATATCAATAATATTTCTTTGTTTAATTTCCCAAACTGTTTTGTACAATTCTTTAATATCTGCGGGTATTTCTGCTATGTTTTGAATAGAACCATTGGCCGCAATAATCTTCGTTTTCATGGTGTTATTCCACAAACCCAATTGAATTAAATCTTTCAGTAAATGTTTGTTTACTATGATGTATTCACCGCTTAATACCCTTCTGGTATAAATATTAGAAGTGTAGGGTTCAAAACATTCATTATTGCCGAGTATTTGCGAGGTAGAGGCTGTGGGCATGGGTGCAACCAGTAATGAATTGCGAACGCCATATTGTTTTACTTCCTGCCTCAGTGCTTCCCAGTTCCAACGGTTAGAAGGGGTTGCATCCCACATATCGAACTGGAAAATACCTTTTGATAAGGGTGAGCCGGCAAATGTTTCATAAGCACCTTCCTGAATGGCCAGGTCTTTACTGGCTGTCATGGCAGCAAAATAAATAGTTTCAAAAATTTCTTTATTTAACATTTTAGCTAAGTCACTTTCAAAAGGCAGGCGTAATAAAATAAACACATCTGCCAACCCCTGTACACCTAAACCAATGGGGCGGTGTTTTAGGTTTGAATTTCTGGCTTCTTCTACCGGATAATAATTATGATCAATGATGCGGTTTAAATTAATGGTAGCGGTATAAGTAACCTCATATAATTTTTCGTGATTAAAACTGCCGTTTTCTACAAAGCGTGGCAATGCCAGCGAAGCCAGATTACATACCGCCACTTCTTCAGGCGACGTGTACTCCATAATTTCAGTACATAGGTTACTGCTTTTAATGGTGCCTAAGTTTTGTTGATTGCTTTTGCGGTTGGCAGCATCTTTATACAACATATAAGGTGTGCCGGTTTCTATTTGCGATTCCATTATTTTAAACCAAAGCTCTTGTGCTTTAATGGTTTTGCGGGCCCTGCCTTCTGCTTCATACTGTGTGTACAATTTTTCAAAAGCTTCGCCCCAGCAGTCGCTTAAGCCGGGTGCTTCATTAGGGCAAAATAAACTCCATTCTTCGTTGGCTTCTACTCGTTTCATAAACAAATCGGGAATCCATAGTGCATAAAATAAATCTCTTGCCCGCAATTCTTCTTTGCCGTGATTTTTTTTCAGGTCTAAAAATTCAAATACATCGGCATGCCAGGGTTCTAAATACACTGCAAAGGCGCCTTTTCTTTTACCGCCTCCTTGGTCTACATATCGTGCTGTATCATTAAATACCCGCAGCATAGGCACAATGCCATTGCTGGTGCCATTGGTGCCGCCAATATAACTGCCCGTAGCACGTATATTATGAATGGCTAATCCAATACCACCCGCACTTTGCGATATTTTTGCGGTTTGTTTTAATGTATCATAAATGCCATCAATACTATCTTCTTTCATGGTTAACAAAAAGCAGGAGCTCATTTGTGGTTTGGGTGTGCCTGCATTAAACAGGGTAGGTGTAGCATGGGTAAACCAGCGCTCACTCATTAAATGATAGGTTTTAATGGCGCTTTCTACATCTTTTTTATGAATACCAATGGCTACCCGCATATACATGTGTTGCGGCCGTTCTACAATTTTGCCATTGATTTTAAGCAGGTATGATTTTTCTAATGTTTTAAATCCAAAATAATCAAAGGCAAAATCGCGGTCATAAATAATGGTACTGTCTAATAATTCTGCGTTGGTTTCAATTACTTCCATTACATCATCTGCTATTAATGGCATTTTTTTTCCGGAATGTGTATCAGTGTAATTGTATAAAAGCCGCATGGTTGCAGAAAAACTTTTGATGGTGTTTTTGTGTAGATTGCTTACGGCAATACGTGAAGCCAGAATAGCATAGTCGGGGTGCGTAATGGTGAGCGATGCGGCGGTTTCGGCAGCTAAATTATCTAATTCTGCAGTGTGTACGCCATCGTAAATACCCTCAATGGTTTTTTTGGCTACATCAATCACATTCACCATTGGGCTAAGGCTGTAGGATAATTTTTGTATTCGTGCGGTTACTTTATCAAATTTTACGGTTTCTTTTCTTCCGTCTCTTTTTATTACGTGCATGGTCAAACTATTTTAATTGAAATTATTTTATTGGGATATTGAATTACTTTAAAAATCCTCATCCAATGAAAAAGATTGTGATACATTGTTGGTACTCATTACACCGGCTTTTTGATAGTCGCCCACTCTTTTTTCAAAGAAATTGGTTTTGCCTTGTAGCGAAATCATTTCCATAAAGTCGAATGGATTGGTGGCATTGTACACCTTTGGGTAGCCCAGTTCAACCAACCAGCGGTCGGCCACAAATTCAATGTATTGTTGCATTAATTTGGCATTCATACCAATTAAATCTACCGGTAGTGCTTCCGTAATAAATTCTTTTTCAATGGTCACTGCATCAGTAATAATGCTTTTTACCTGTGCTTCCGATAATTTGTTTTGCAGCATTTTATACAACAGGCATGCAAATTCGCAGTGCAAACCTTCATCACGTGAAATCAATTCGTTACTGAAAGTTAATCCGGGCATCAAACCTCGTTTCTTGAGCCAGAAAATAGAGCAGAAGCTGCCACTGAAAAAAATGCCTTCTACGGCTGCAAACGCAACCAGTCTTTCTGCAAAATTGCCATTGGTTATCCAGCGCAAAGCCCATTCTGCTTTTTTCTTTACGGCAGGCACAGTATCTATGGCATGAAATAATCTGTTTTTTTCTTCGGGATTTTTAATGTAAGTATCTATTAACAACGCATAGGTTTCTGAGTGAATGTTTTCCATCATAATCTGAAAGCCATAAAAACAGCGTGCTTCCGGCAGTTGAACTTCGCTCATAAAATTAACCGCTAAATTTTCATTGACAATTCCATCGCTGGCTGCAAAAAAGGCGAGGATATGTGAAATAAAATGGCGTTCGCCGTTATTCAGGTTTTCCCAATCTTTTAAATCTGAGCTCAAATCAATCTCTTCTGCGGTCCAGAAACTGGCTTCATGTTGTTTGTATTTTTCCCAAATAGCCGGATAGTTAATGGGCAGAATTACAAAGCGATCTTTGTTTTCTTTCAATAAAATTTCATCACTGCTCATAGTATTACAATTTTTTTGTTTTATGAATATTCGGTGCTGAAGTGGTTGTTATATAAACCGGAATAAGTGGTTGCCGGCCTATACTGAACTAACCTGCTTTTCGCCCGAAAGCATTGCTATGTGTTGGTTTAAGGCAGGTCTTCTGACTTCCCATGATTTGGCTACCTTCCCATTTCTTTTGAAACAGTGGTGTGTTTTGCCAAAACATTTGAAAATGGGTAACAGCTACGGGGATAGTTCAGGACTTACACCTGATTCCCTATTCATTCCATGTGAAGGAAACCCTAAACCGAGCAGCAAAATAGTTAAGCTTGGGTTTAAATGGCAAAATTGTTATTAACCCCATGTTGAAAACATATTTCTCTTCAAACAAAAAAAACTGCACTAATCTTTTTTGTTCAATCCACCTCATACAAAGGAATGATTTTTTTTAACGAATACAATTTGTGGAAGGCCTGTGAAAAATTTTTGGATTCAATACTTTGGAGATATTGGGTTTTCAGATAAAATATATCGAAAAATAATGGAATTAGGATGGGATTTTAATTTGAAGTGAAGCTGCCGCCGGTTTTAGTTCATCCTCAGAAAGTGTGTTGGTTTCTATGTTAATGAGTAATCTATCGTTTGCTAAAAAAATTAATTCGTATTTATTGTTGTTTTTTTGATATGTTTCCATGTCTTTTTGCCCCATAAAATCAATTGATTTGGTGTAGCCGTCTTCTGATTCGGATTGAATATTCATTTTTGTAAGATGATTCAGCGAATAAATACCTGCTCCGGCATCGCCTGCACAATCAAATAGCGTTAATTTAATTTTTTGGCTGCCATCTTCGTTTTTATAAGTAGCATCTGCGGTTGAAAAGCCCATCATGTGGGTTGCCTCAAAACTGCTTCTTTTTAAGTTGAGCAATTGTTCGGGTAATAAAGCATTGTGCTGACTGGTAGTTAGTGGAGGTAGTTTTTTAATTCATTTACTTTTTGCCCCATTGCCTTTTACCGGCGGCATCTGAAAGGCCGGCCATTCAGGTCAACATCAACTTTTGTTGTATCGTCATCGCTGGTAATGGGGGTTTTGTGTTTGTTTTGCAGGCAGTTGAAAATGCAATCAATACAATTACAAGCAGCAATATTCTTTTCATAAAAAAGTTGATGTTCCATGCATCAAAATTGGTGCATTGCATAGCCTATTCATCCACGCAGTAATAAATTACAACTTCTGGGCTACTAATCGCAACACATCGGCACTGCCTGAATGAAATTTTCCTTCTGAAAGGATTACTTCTTTTTGGCCACAACTGATAATATGTAATAATTGAAAATCGGCACAGAGTGTGGGTGCATCGTATAATAAATTAGGATCGGTTGGTCCTCCACTTTTATGATGTATTTGTTCTTTGCTGAAAGATTCTACCACTAAGTAACCACCGGGTTTTATGGAGGCTACTACATTGGCGTGAAACTTTTTTCGGAGGGGTTCGGGTAAATGCACATAAATGAGTGCTACCGCATCATATTGTTTTTCCGGAACATAATCATTGATATCTTTTACTTCATAATGAATAGTGACACCCAATGATGCTGCACGTTGCAGTGCTTTTTCTTTTGCTACTGCACTGTAATCAAATGTATCAACGGTACACCCTTGCTGTGCAGCATAAATGGCATTGCGCCCTTCGCCTTCGGCGGGTAATAATATTGTGCCCGGTTTGTTGTTATCAATAAATGTTTTGAAAAACTGGTTTGGTTCTAATCCATACACTGAGTCATTTTCTGCATACCGTTGGTCCCAAAAATTTGTCATCATTTTATTCTTTTTTCAATATCACCCATTAACAATAAAAATAGCGGGCACAATTATTACAATATAACCCGGGTTCTCACTTTTCTTTATTTTTCTTCACTTGCAATAGGCAGTAATTCTTCTTCAATTACCTGTTTAAATACTTTTTTGGGTAAAGCACCGGGCTGCATCATGGGTTGACCTTCTGCCGGTATGAATAAAAAAGTAGGTATGCTTTGAATGCCAAATACGCCAGCCAGTTCCTGTTCTTTTTCGGTATCTACTTTATAAACAATCAGTTTTCCTTCATATTCATTCGATAATTCCTCTAAAACAGGAGCTACCATTTTGCAAGGCCCGCACCAGTCTGCATAAAAATCAATAATAGCAGGCAAGTTGCCTTTGTATTTCCATTCCTGTTCTTTGGTATAATCAAAAACAAAGTCTTTGAATTCCTGGGTGGTTAAATGTTTCGTTGCCATTGTAAAATTTTTAGCGAAGTTACAACATCAGTTTTTGTTGTTTGGTGATGTTTATCACATAATGGGTTGTATAACCGGGCAAAAAGAGGAACCATTATTTGCTGTTTGTTTAAAAAAAGGAATTTTTTTTGGGTGATATATGTCACAGTACAGGCTTTTTGCTGATGATAGTTTTGCATCAAATTTTTAACACGATGCTAAGAATGAAAAGAAAGTATGCAGTCAGTGCCTTCATTGGCGTATGTTTAATGTTGTTCAATCATCTGGTATCAGCGCAGGATAGTACGCAGGTTTTAACCTTGGCCGATGCTATTACAAGGGCATCTTCCAATAACAAATCAGTACAACTGGCAGGGGTTGACGAACAAATTGCTCAAAGCAATTATAAACAAACCGATGCCATATTTTTACCACAGGTTGGAGTTTCTTATACAGCTATGAGTACCAATAATCCCTTGAATGCATTTGGATTTAAACTGCAGCAAAAATCCATTACACAGGCTGATTTCAATCCTGATTTATTGAATCATCCTTCTGGTACACCAGATTTTTCCACCCAATTATCTGTACAGCAACCGCTATTAAATTTGGATATGTTGTATATGCGGAAAGGTGCAGCTAAACAATCTGAATTGTATCAGTTTAAAACAAAGCGTACAAAAGAATATGTTACCTATGAAGTACAGAAAGCTTATCTGCAACTTCAGTTGGCTTATGATGCAGTGAAAGTGTTGCAGGAAGCGGCACAAACTGCACATGCCATGTACCAGCTCACCAATAATTATTTTAATCAGGGTCTGGTTCAGAAATCTGATGTACTGAATGCACAGGTGCATGAAAGTATGGTAACCACCAATTTGGCCAATGCAAAAAGTAATATTAGAAATGCAAGTGACTATTTAAGTTTTTTGATGGGCGTACCTGCAGGCTTGGTATATGTGATTGCCGATAAAAATATTGATGATATTATCGTTGCAGATACAGCTATAAAAGTTCCGGATGCACGTGCCGATTTTATGGCTATGAAAACCGCAATAGAAGCCAGTAATCTGATGATTAAAAGCAGCAAAATGAGTTATTTACCTAAGCTGAATGCTTTTGGAAATTATCAACTGAACGATAGCCGCATGTTTGGCTTTGGTGCCAATGCTTATTTGGCCGGCATACAACTTTCCTGGAATATTTTTAATGGTAACAGAACCAAAAATACCATTGTTACCAAAACATTGGAGCGCAATAAGCTGGAACAACAATTGGCACAACAAAAAGACCAAAGTCAATTAGAACTCAATAAAACTAATCGCGATTTACAGGATGCCCGGTTTCAAATTGAGCAGCAGCACGCTGCCATTCAACAGGCTGCAGAGGCTTTGCGCATTCTGCAAAACAGATACGAGCAGGGCTTAGTAAAAACTACTGATGTGCTGATGGCCGAAACACAACTGGCACAACAAAAATTAGGACTGGCACAGGCACAGTATAATTACCAGTCAACCAAAGCTTATATACAATTTTTAACTACAACCACTCATTAATAAAAATTTCAAAAAATAGCTATGAATAAAAATGTAAAGACCACTACCGTTATGTTGGCAATGACAGGCCTGTTTTTTTCTGCCTGCTCATCTAATGAAAAAAAGCAGGAAAATACAACTGCGATTCTTCCGGTTGAAGTAAAAATGGCCTTACCCAATGCTGCAACCCAAAATGCATTGAGTTTAGGCGGACAAATAGAAGCGGTGCAAAGTGCCAATATCAGCACACGTGTAATGGGTTATATTACATCAATGAAAGTAAAAGTAGGTGATCACGTAACACAAGGTCAGTTATTGGCTACCATCAGCAATCAGGATATGTTGGCCAAAAGAGCACAGGCCGATGCCATGATTGCAGAAGCAGAAGCTGCATTAAAAAATGCACAAAAAGATTACGATCGCTTTACTGCATTGTACCAACAACAAAGTGCTTCTGCCAAAGAGTTGGATAATGTTACTTTACAATACAATGCTGCCAAATCAAGAGTAGATGCTGCCAGGCAAATGCGTAATGAGGTAAATGCCATGTTAGCTTATACCAGTCTAATAGCTCCATTTAGTGGTGTTGTAACACAAAAAATGGCCGATGCAGGTAGTATGGCCAATCCCGGAATGCCATTGTTAACCATTGAAAAATCAGGCAGTTTTCAGGTAAGTATTGCAGTGCCGGAATCGCAAATTAACAATATGCACATGGGTAACGTAGTGCCATTATACATTCAGGCCATTAATAAAACCATAAAAGGAAGCATTACACAAATAAGCCAGAGTGCACAGTACACCGGCGGTCAGTATATTGTTAAAGTAGCCATTCCCGAAAATGAAAAAACTGGTTTATATGCAGGCATGTATGTAACCGCACAATTGCCTGTTAAACAAACTACAAATGTATTGAATACAAGCAACGATGCTGTAATGGTTCCCGTATCTGCTATTTTTTATAAAGATGAACTAACCGGTTTGTATACAGTTTCAGCCAATCATACTGCTTTATTACGTTGGGTTCGCTTAGGTAAACAAATGGGTAATGATGTAGAAGTGTTATCCGGATTAAGTAAAGATGAGCCATTTATATTGAGCGCAAACGGAAAATTAGCGGATGGAGTTCCTGTGAAAGAAATAAAATAACACCAGGTTGTTGAATAACATTGAAAGTTGCACCCATTAAGCGGTTAATAAAATAATTGCTGACATTATAAACTATTAGAAAATTTATTATGGAAAAAGGATTTGCGGGAAATATTGCCAAAGCATTCATACAGAGTAAACTCACCATTCTGTTAATGATTGCTTTTTTACTGATAGGTGCATACAGTACCTATTTAATTCCGCGGGAAGAAGAACCACAAATTGAAGTGCCAATGGCCGATGTGTTGGTAGGGTTTCCCGGGGCAGAACCACAAGAAGTAGAATCGAAAGTTACTGCACCATTAGAAAAAATTATTTCTAATGTAAAAGGTGTTGAATATGTATACTCAACTACCATGCAGGGAAGAGCCATGTTAATTGTACAGTTTTATGTAGGGGAAGATGTAGAACGTTCATTGGTAAAATTGTACAATGAACTGATGAAGAATATGGATAAGCTGCCACAGGGCGTTACACTGCCATTGGTGAAAACACGTGCTATTGATGATGTTCCTGTATTAGGTCTTACCTTATGGAGTAATCATTACGATGATTATGCTTTGCGCCAAATGGGCGAAGTGCTTACCAACGAAATTAAAAAAGTACCTGATGTATCGGCTGTAAATATTATTGGCGGACGAAGCCGTGTGGTAAAAGTAATTTTGAACAAAGATAAAATGGCCGAGTACCATGTTGATTTTTTGAGTATCGCCAAACAAATGCAGGGCAATAATGCACAATTAGCATCAGGTACTATGTTAAAAAGTGATACAGCTTTTGCGGTTGAAACAGGAAACTTTTTAACCAATGCAGATGATGTGGCTAATTTAATTATCGGCACCAATCAACAACAACCGGTATTTCTGCGCCAGGTGGCAAAAGTGGTAGATGGCCCTGAAACACCCAGCCAATATGTATATTTTGGTTATGGAAAAGCAGATACGTCAAAAGATGCCCGTTATGCATCTGCCTATCCTGCTGTAACCTTATCCATTGCTAAAAAGAAAGGAGCTGATGCCATGCAAATTTCTGAGGAAATTCTTTCAAAAATCAACCATATTAAAAGCCAGTTAATTCCGGCCGATGTGCATGTAACTACAACGCGTAATTATGGTGAAACAGCCTCTGAAAAAGTATCTGAGTTATTGTTTCACTTATTCATAGCCATTGTGGTAGTTACCTTATTTGTAATGCTGGCGATGGGCTGGCGCGGCGGATTAGTGGTATTCTTATCCGTACCGGTAACTTTTGCATTAACTTTATTTGCCTATTATTTTCTGCATTACACATTGAATCGTATTACCTTATTTGCACTGGTATTTATTACGGGTATTGTTGTAGATGATTCCATTATTATTGCCGAAAACATGCACCGGCATTTTAAAATGAAACGCCTACCGCCTTTACAGGCCGCCATTTATGCCATTAATGAAGTAGGTAATCCTACTATTTTGGCCACATTTACTGTAATTGCTGCGGTGTTGCCTATGGCATTTGTATCTGGATTAATGGGTCCTTATATGAGTCCCATGCCCATTGGCGCATCAATCGCCATGATGTTGTCACTAATTGTAGCACTTACCCTAACTCCTTACCTGGGTTATTTATTCTTGAGAGAAAAAGAACATCACGGCAAAGAGAAACCTCCGGTAGTGCTGGAAAAAACAGGTATTTACAAAATTTATAAATCATTTATCAACCCCATGCTGCAAACCAGATGGAAGCGTTGGGCATTCATGATTAGCATTGTTGTAATTCTACTTGCATCCATGTTGATGTTCTACACAAAGGCAGTTGCCGTTAAAATGCTACCTTTTGATAATAAGAATGAGTTTCAGGTAGTAATTGATATGCCAGAAGGAAGTACTTTGGAAAAAACTGCTGCTGTTACCAAAGAAATTGCTGAATATGTTTCGCATCAGCCCATGGTAGAAAACTATCAGGAATATATTGGAACAGCCGGGCCTATTAGTTTTAACGGGTTGGTACGCCACTACGATTTTAGAAGAGGCGATAATATGGCCGATATACAAATAAACTTAGTAAAAAAAGAAGATCGCAAAGAGCAAAGCCATGCCATAGCTAAAAGCATGCGTCCCGGCATTCAGGAAATTGCCAAGAAGTACAATGCCAATGTTAAAATTGTGGAAGTGCCACCGGGCCCTCCGGTATTGTCAACTTTAGTAGCTGAAGTGTATGGTCCCGATTACAGGCAACAAATTGCCATTGCCCGACAAATTAAACAGTTATTTACCAAAACGCCAGATGTGGTGGATGTAGACTGGCGGGTAGAGCACGACCAAACTGAATACAAGTTTGATGTGGATAAAGAAAAAGCCATGCGTTATGGTATTGCACCGGCGCAGGTGGTAGCTACCATGCATGCAGCTTTATCGAACAGCAATGTGGGTACGTTACATGTACCTTCCAGTTATGATCCGGTAAATATTTCATTACAGTTAAGTGATGCCGATAAATCAGATATCAATGCGCTTAAAAATTTAAAAGTGATCAATCAGCAAGGCAATGCCATTCCGGTTGGCGATTTGGTAACCATTACACGTGGCATTAAAGAAAAAAGCATTTATCGCAAAAACCAAAAACGGGTGGTATATGTAACGGCAGATATGGCTGGCAAATTAGAAAGCCCATCTTATGCCATGAGTGATATTTCTGACAAACTCAATACCATACAATTACCAGCAGGTTATACATTAAAAGAAGAGTATACCCATGCGCCTAAGTTAGAAGATCATTTCTCATTAAAGTGGGATGGCGAATGGCAAATTACTTATGAAGTTTTCCGCGATTTAGGTATTGCCTTTGTAGTAGTTATTTTAATTATTTATATGTTAATAGTTGGCTGGTTTCAAAACTTTACAGTGCCTATTATTATGTTGGCGGCCATACCTTTATCTTTAATTGGAATTATTATTGGGCACTGGATGATGGGTGCATTCTTTACCGCCACTTCTATGATTGGATTTATTGCCTTAGCAGGGGTAATGGTGCGTAATTCGGTGTTGTTAATTGATTTTATCAATATTCGCTTACGCGAAGGTATTCTATTAAAGCAAGCTATTATTGAAGCCGGTGCCGTTAGAACCACGCCTATTTTATTAACAGCAGGAGCGGTGGCATTGGGGGCAATTGTTATTTTGTTTGATCCTATTTTCCAGGGTTTGGCCATATCTTTAATGGGTGGTACCATTACTTCTACCTTCTTAACTTTATTGGTAGTGCCATTATTGTATTATAAAATGATGCGTAAAAAATATCCTGAACCTACTAATCCCAATCAACAACCTGATGGCGAAAATACCATCACACAATAATCACCTTAAAAACAATGGTATATGAAAATGTTAGTCATCACAAGTATTAAAGAGGATTTGCTGGCTGTAACACATATCCTCGAAAAAGCCAAAGTGCCGGTATTTAGTGTTACCGATACCATTGGCCATAAGGCAGAGCATAATAATTATATGCTCAACAACTGGTTTGCCAGTGGCGATGCACAAACCAGCGCTTTATTCTTTTTCAGTTTTACGGATGATGATAAAGCTCAACATGCGCTGCAAGAAGTAAAGAAGTTTAATAATGAAACGCCCAGTGCATTTCCTATCCGGGCTTTTATTGTACCTGTTGAAACAAGTAGTTATTAATCAATTTTAAAAAATAAACAAATGAGAGAACGTATTGTACGTGCCGTTGCCGGCAGTTTGGTATTAGTAAGTGTAGTATTAATTTATTTTGTTTCCATAAACTGGATATGGTTAAGTGTGTTTGTAGGTGTTAATTTGCTGCAATCATCCTTTACCCGGTTTTGCCCATTAGAAAAAATATTAGATGGTTTTGGTGTACCCTCTAATAACGGAAAATGTTGTTGAGTTAGAGAGAACAGTGGCGTAAGGTAAGGCTAACAGTGTGGTTGCTGTTAGCCTTTTTGTATTACTAAAACCGTTTGCCAACTGAAAAACCTATCCAGGGTAGAAATCCAAATTTATTAATTACCGGAGTGCAACTAATACGCCACATCATATTTTGGGTTGTGTGCCTTCTATAACCAATGCTGGGAATAAAATTAACAAAATGGTCATCCTCTATTGTTTTCTTTTCCCAGAATAGTTTTGCATTTTTTCTGGCAAATGTGCTACCTAAACCTACATCAATAAATCCTTTTGAGTTTTTGGTGGGAAACAAATAATTAATGCCAATTGGCAGCGTTAAGTAAAATGTATTTTCTGAATACATGCCTACGCCTAAACGCACTCCTAACCCCGGTTTTTTGGATAATTGCCGTTCATAATTAGCAGAAATAAACAGGCCATTACCGCCTGCTTCTATATAGATATCGTTTTTTTTTTAAAGATGCTTGCGAAAAGCAGGTATGCAACAGGGTTAGTAAGGTAATGATAAAGAGTAGTTGTTTCATTGTTTTATTTTAAAAATGATAGGATAATAAAGGGTGTAAGATTATCGCGAGAATCGTTTTTGTTTGTTTTTAAAAACATAACCAATTGTAATACCTGCCGGAAAAGAGCCATCATATTTCATAATTGGTTTGTTAGTTACATAAAATTGTAGGGGAGCTGCAAAACAGTTGAAATAAAATTGTTTCCATTGTTTTTGGTAGCCAATATTCAAGTAAATAATTGCCTGGCCGGGTGCTGCATCTTTATTTGAAACATTTTCTGCTTTACTTATTATGGTAAATGGATTAGTTAAAAAATATTGGCTGATTGATAAATATCCACCGGTAAAATTTTGGGTTGGTCTTAATTTCTTTTCCCTTTTTTGCAAAGCATAATAATACCTTATTTCTGCACTACCTGTAAAATGATAGCTGCTAACAGGATTTGGTACATATAGTCCGAAAGATTTATTGCACATTCTAATACCAGCGCTGGCAACTATAGAAACATTGTTATATAGTGCATGTTCATAGTTTCCTAATACCATAATGTCTGGTACATAATAACTTAAATCCTTTAATGGTGTAGAAATAATTAGCCGATAAATGTCTTTGCTAATGCTATATTGATTTTCATCTAGTTTCATTTGTAATGTGCTTTTCGTATCATCAGATGTTAATTCCTGTGCAATCCCCCAAAAAGGGAATAGAAAGATGATTAATAAAAAAGTTTTTTTCATATTATTTTTTTAAAGTGTTTATTTCTTCTGTATAATTACTCTTATTCCATGCCAAATAGTTCCTACTCTTGCTCTAGCATAAAAACTTCCTGCTTTCATTTCGTATCTGTAATTATACTGAGCAGGGTATCCGCCTGGAACACCTCCATTCACTTTATAAGTAACTCCAATATTTTGATCTAAAATCCATGTATTTTCGTGGCTATATCCTTGTGTTTTTTCTCCTTTACCTATTTGCCACTTTAACCTATACTGATTGTCAAGATTATTCATCACTTTTGTGTATTCTGCCCATCTTGTACTATAAGATCTATCGATTTGATTTAATATTTTATTCTCAAATAAGTTAAATAAATTAGTATATACATTTCCAGCAAGATGATTAAATTCATTATCTAAATAAGTTGCAACTTCACTATTTGTTAGTGAATATTGTAATGCACTTACACTTATGTTTATATGTAATGCCCTTAATAAGTGATTCCCTAATTTAAAGTCTGCAAAACCTGCTACTTCTGGTTTACTAGGAACAGCATAAGAGTTTGGGTGCGGCATTATATAATCGGTTTCTAAACTCATATTATCAAATCCAGTAATTAATTCATCCGCATAAGATGGTCCCCAGTATGTAATCCATAAAAAATTTTTCTCTCTTTGTATCTTAGCTTTCATTTCAATTTTTCTAGTTTTGAAATTCAATCTTCTCTTAGCCCAATCATTAAATATTATAGCTAAGTTATCATTGTTAAAATCTGGTTTTGTGAAATTGACATAATAATCTGGCACGCCATTAATACCCGGTGCACCTCCGCCGCCAAAGTCGGGCATACCACCTTTTATTTCTTGTAAATAAATAATTTTATTTAAGTTTAATATATCATCACCTATTGCACCTTCATCTCTAATAACACCTGTTATCACTTCGTATTGATTATTGCCTAGTGGTGTTTCATTTGGCATAGCCAAAAAATTGGGGTTGTAGAATAGATTATCTACATTATCCTGGAATAATTCGAGGTAGGCATCAATAACATCCATATTAACCTGAAACTGTCCAATACGCGTAAATTGGTATAACTGGTTTTCAATAATCACGTCTAAGTCCTCATTAACAATTTCTTGTAATGTTTCATTGGGTAGAGCTTCCATTTTCATGTCTATCAAATACTCTTCCTGACTCACTATTGAATTGGGAGTTGAATTTTGTGTTAATAATGCAGTATGTTTATTTTCGGATGATTTAGCTTTAAAATTATTTACAACTGTTCTAAAACTTTTAAAATGGGGCAATACCTGTTGTACATATTCCGGAGATTGTTCTATTTTTTCAAAAAAAGCTTTAAAACTTTCTTTGTTGGTAAATTGTAAAATTCCATTTGGAAAATCTTTATCGATTCTAATTTTTGGAACCTGTAAATGCTCATAATTATTATCTATCTCCCCGCTCAGTTCTTTTGCGCAGGAAGCAAACAGTAAAATACATGGAATTGAAAGCAGGATCAACTTTTTTATTCATATGTTTAATTTTTTGGTAAGAAATTTTATATGTTTCAGTTGCGTAATGCTCTTTTAAAACACGGCTGATATACGGAAAAGCAATCGCTATACATAACAATTATCTTTAACGCCACAATACTAAATAATATATTTAATATATACCAAATTAATTTAAGTATATTTTAAAAATACCGTGATTTTACGGTATTTCATTACCAAAAAAGGTAAAATTTGATGTAAATGAGTAGTGTATAAATACTTAAAAATAATTATATTATTGTGCTTTCTTTCTATCCTTAAAAAAGTAGATGGCATCATTCGTCTGAAACCTGTTCGCCAAGCCAACTTGTGTTTTTATAAACTTTATTATAAGAGTATACGACATAAAAATAAAAAGGCTGCCGTTGAAAGGCAACCCTTGTATGTTGTAATGTAATTGGTAATAAGATAATTATAACTGAGCTGCTTTGGCTAAATAGGCTGCCAATTGTTGAATGGCGGCTGCATCAACAGCAATTTGTTCCTGCGCTTCCTGCCAGTTGCGTTGCTCTATTGCTTCACGAATACCGGGCATGGTTTTAACACCATAACCTGTGTAGAAGCCGGGTGCATATAAAGTGTGTTTGTACCAGGGTCTGCGGGGCAATCCGTTTAACGATAACAATTGCTGCTCGGCCCGGTATAATGCTTTGTTGAGCGATTCCTGCATACTGCTGTTTTGTAATGCTTTTTCCCAGGTAATGGCCAAACTGTCGCTGCTGTTTTTTAATGCCACCACCGCATTTTGTAAAGGCGAAAAATCTAAGTAGGGTACTGCGGGTTTTTCAGAAGGGAATACCATTTTTTTAGTTGGGTCGGCAGCTAATTGAAACTGATGGGTGGCAATTATTTTATTTTCTACCATCGTACTCATGCGCATTTGTTGCATGTTTTGCATTAACTCGTTAATGTACCCATCTATAGTTTTGTGTAAACTTCTAAAATCAAATGGCAATACATCGGCCTCTGCCATGCGTAAAGCAGCTCTTCCTGCAGTTTGCGCCAAGGCCACACCGTAAGCAAATGTAGGGTCTTTAAAACGGCGGTACATATCCCATGAATCATAAATAGAGTGGTATTCGCCGCCTGCATCTTCACCCCCAAAACCTAAATCTAAACAAGGCACGCCTAAGTGCTGAATAAAAGAAGAATAATCAGAGCCTGAGCCCATGGCGCCTAATTCTAATGTGTGTTCTTTCATTAAAGCCTGTTTCTTTTCATCAGAAGGAGCGTGTACAATCTGCTCGGCCAGTCTTCTTTTAAAAATACTCACACCAGTTTCAGGATCTTTTACTGTTTCACTAATTTGGTACATAAAATTATTCAGTGCATGTGAGCCTTCTGCATTCAGAAAGCCCCTGCCGTTACCATCAGAGTTAATGTATACTACTGCTTTTTGTTGCAATTCTTTTCCATGATCTTCGGCCCATTCGGTGCTGCCCAATAAACCGGGTTCTTCTCCATCCCATGCGCAGTATACTAAAGTACGTTTGGGTTGCCAGCCTTTTTTCACTAATTCGCCAATGGCTTTGGCTTCTTCTAATAATGCAGATTGCCCGCTGATAGGGTCATTGGCGCCATTTACCCATGCATCGTGGTGGTTGCCTCTAATTACCCATTCATCAGGGAAGGTACTGCCTTTTATTTTCGCAATTACATCATAAGCCGGCCGAATCTTCCAATCAAATGCCAATTTTAAATGTACAATGGCATTGCCGGGGCCAACATGGTAGGTAATGGGTAAGCCGCCTGTCCAGTCTGCAGGTGCTATCGGCCCGTCTAAAGCGGCTAATAAAGGTTGTGCATCATGGTAACTGATCGGCAGTACCGGAATTTTTAATATGGTGGTAGCATCTTTACGGTCTAATCTCTGTGCATTTTCAGTAGCACCAACACCCGGTGTTAAGGGGTCGCCGGGGTATAATACCATATCCATTACACTGCCACGCTGAACACCATATTCATTTTTGAATGGGCCTTTGGGGTAAACATCACCACGGCTGTAACCATCATCTTTTGGGTCGGAATAAATAATACAACCAATAGCACCATGTTCATAAGCTACTTTTGGTTTAATGCCTCGCCAGCTTCTGCCATATTTGGCAATTACAATTTTCCCTTTTACATCAACGCCTAATTTGGCAAGGGTTTCATAATCGCTGGGTAATCCATAATTTACAAATACCAATTGTCCGGTTACATCACCATCGGCACTCCAGGCATTGTAAGTGGGTAATTGCCCATCCTGCCCGCTGGTAGCATCTTCTTTTAAGGCAGGTTCTTTTAAAATGGCAGTGTATTTAGTGGGTGAAGTCATTTCTAAAACCCTGGTAATAGGTGTGGGAAATAAAACCTGATAGGTTTCAATATGTGCATCCCAACCCCATGATTTGTATTTGGCTAAAATAGTTTCTGCAACGGCTTTACTGCCGGGCGATCCAATTTCGTGTGGTTTGGCTGATAGCTCCTGAATGGTGTTGCCTACATTTTGTGCACTTAATAAAGCATCAAATTGTTGCTCTAATGCCATTTGTTTGGCACTTGTTTTTTCGGTAAAGCCAGTGATGGCAGTAGGTTGCGACCATGTGCTTTGTTGCAAACTTAATAGGCCAATGCCCATTAGTAGTAATGTTTTTCTCATGTTCCTTGTTTTGTTAGTGGGGAAATAAAACCTATAGCAATATAGGCTTTTTAAAGGAATAGATTGGGCAAATAAAATGGCATCCATCATTTTTAATGCAATTTTTAAAGGGGTAAAATGATGGTAGATGTAATAAAATTATATTTTAATTCTTATCAATTGCGCTACTTGCATCAATGCGGTATGTAAAACAGGCTGCTGAAAACCATTGAAAATACAGAACTTAGCTGTTTAAAATATACAGCATTGTATCAGAAACTACAGGCCGATTTTTTATTTACGGGAAAAGATTGGTTACATAACGGTGAGGTATTGATTACTTTGCCAGACGGAACCATTGAAGCTATTGTTGCGGAGGCAGATGCAGGTGAAGCGATACAAAAAATAGAAGGTGTACTTTGTCCCGGATTTGTAAACACCCATTGCCACTTAGAGTTGAGCCATTTAAAAGGTACTATCCCTATGCATACCGGCCTGGTAAATTTTGTTTTGGAAATTATTACCAAACGATTTGTTGAACCAGAAGCTATTGAACAGGCAATTGTTGCAGCCGAAGCAGAAATGCTACGGAATGGTATTGTTGCAGTAGGCGATATTTGTAATACTGACCATACCCTTGCACAAAAACAACAATCTGCTTTACATTACTACAACTTTATTGAAACCAGCGGATGGCTACCTGCTATTGCTACAAAACGCTTTGAACAAGCTAAAAATTTATGGCAACAATTTTCAATGCCTAAAAGCATCGTGCCACATGCGCCTTACTCTATTTCTACTGTATTATGGCAAAAAATAGCACCCCAATTTTCAGGCAATGTTATTACCATGCACAATCAGGAAACACCTGCTGAAGATGCTTTATTTAGGAATGGTACCGGCGAATTTTTGCGTATGTATCGGCAAATGCAAATAGATAACGGCTTTTTTATTCCTTCGGGAAAAAGCAGTTTGCAAACTGTAGCGCCTTATTTCAACAATGCCTCTGCTGTTGTTTTGGTACACAATACATTTTCAACGAAGGATGATTTAATGTGGATACAACAATGGGCACAGCAATATAACAAGCAGCTTTTTGCTGCCATTTGTATTAATGCCAATTTATACATTGAACAGCAAGTGCCTCCCGTTAGTGATATGATTGATGCTGGTATAGCTATAACCATTGGTACAGATAGTTTGGCCAGTAATCATTCACTCAGTGTGTTGGACGAAATAACAACTATTAACCAGTATTTTCCAAAAGTTCCATTATCTAATTTACTGGAATGGGCAACGCACAATGGCGCCAGGGCATTGGGTATGGAAAATAATTTGGGCACTTTTATGCCACATACTAAACCGGGTATTTTGCAATTGAAAGGCATAGATGTTCAATGCAATAGCATTAAAAATGCACAGGTAAAAAGGCTTATGTAAAATTCCACTGGATTAAGCAGATAGTATTTCCTGTAAAATATCTAAACTTTTCAGCTTCCCGAATTCGGGAATATGTAAGGATAGGTAAAGCTGCAATGCTTGTAAAATGGCTCTTCTGGTACTTTGGTTTAACACAACTTCGCCAATAGTTTCAATTTGTTTGGGCATAATTTGCAATAAAGCAGCGGTGGCTTTTGCTGTTTCGTTTTCCATAAAATAATCATGATTGGGTTGCCTGGTTACATAAAAGCCTTCCTGTAAATCGAGCCAGGGTGTTGCAGCATTATATTGCCCTTGAATTTGGAAACCCAGAATCGCTGCAGCCTGCAGGGTAAAATAAATGGGAAGATTGGCTACCAGCAAATCATTTCCGGTATCAGTTAATTGTAAAGCCTGCCGGGTTAAATAAAACAGTTCAACATGTGCTTCGGGTTGTTGTAAGCTGTGTTGCAGCAATTCTACAATATATGAGGTAACGGTATGCCTCTTTACATCGTTTAAAACATTATGGTAAATATAACTCCAGCTAAATTCTTTAATAAACTGCAGTTGTTTTTGCTGGTGGTGATATACTTCTAATGCCAATATAGCACCGGGTTGAAAATAAATAGCCTGCGCCTGTTTGCGGCGGGTTGACTGGTGTACACCTTTTACAATATAGCTCTGTATGCCAAATAACTCAGTATATATTTGGGTAATAATACTGGTTTCGCCATAACGGGTAGTTCTTAATACAATACCATTGGTTGTAAATACCATGATGTGGAAGCTAATAGTTGTAAATAGGCTTCAAATATAACAGTAGCCACCACAATTTAGGTTGCTTTAAATTTATAAAGCAGCGGTAAATTGTTGTAAAAATCGAACATCGTTTTGTGAATACAGGCGTAAATCATTTACACGGTATTTTAACTGGCAAATGCGTTCTATGCCCATGCCAAATGCAAAGCCGGTGTATTTGTTGGAGTCAATATTAAAATTCTCCAATACTTTGGGGTGAACCATGCCACTTCCTAAAATTTCTACCCAGCCGGTATGTTTACAAACGGTGCAGCCTTTGCCAGCGCATATCAGGCAACTGATATCCATTTCTGCACTGGGTTCGGTAAAAGGAAAATAAGATGGCCTGAAACGCACTTTGGTATCTTTTCCAAACATTTCCTGTACAAAAAAATAGAGGGTTTGTTTTAAATCGGCAAAGCTTACATTTTCATCTACATACAAACCTTCTACCTGATGAAAAAAGCAATGTGCTCTGGCGCTAATGGTTTCATTTCGGTAAACGCGGCCCGGACAAATTACCCTTATAGGTGGCTTTTGTTGTTCCATTACCCTAGCCTGTACACTGCTGGTATGGGTTCTTAACAGCCATGCGGGGTTTTGGTTAATGTAAAAGGTATCTTGCATGTCGCGTGCCGGATGATCTTCAGGCAAATTCATGGCGCCAAAGTTGTGCCAATCGTCTTCAATTTCAGGCCCTTCTGCTACCGCAAAGCCTAATCTCTGAAAAATAGTAACAATTTGATGTCGCACAATGCTTAATGGGTGCAATGTACCTGCGGGAATGGGATCACCCGGTAAGCTCCAGTCGGTATCAACTGTTGCAGCTGTTGATGTATGATTGAGTGCGGCAAAAGATTGAAATCTTTCTTCTACCAGCAGTTTAAACTCGTTCAATAGTTGGCCCGCAGCCCGCTTTTGTTCGGCGGGTACCTGTTTCATTTCAGCCATTAAACTTTTTACCAAACCTTTGGTACCCAGATATTTTATTCGAAAACTTTCTACCTCATCTACATTTTGCGGGGTAAAAGCCAGTACTTCTTTCTTGTAATTTTCTAACTGTGTTGCTAACTGTTCCATTTGGCGAAGATAAAGAAATGAAAGCATCTGCTACAGAGGCATTTTTATGAATTTTACAACTGAAACAGGGCGATATTTTCAAAAAATAGCAATCAAGTACTTAAATACCTACATTTGCCTTTGATGAATGTAGATAATATGGAATACAACACCGCAAGAAGCTTATTAAGTATGCGGGAATATGGCAGGCATATTCACAAAATGGTTGAGTATGTAATGACCATAGAAGACCGCCAAAAAAGAAATGAACAGGCTAAGGCTGTAATAGAATTGATGGGTTTTTTAAACCCGCATTTGCGGAATGTAGAAGATTTCAGGCACATGCTTTGGGATCATTTATTCTTTATCAGCGATTTTAAATTGGATGTTGATAGTCCATACCCCATTCCGCAGAAAGAAACGTATAAAGCAAAGTCCGATCCGCTGCCTTATCCCAAACACAAACCCAAATATTCACATTTAGGCAGGAATTTAGAAGTGGTAATTGATAAAGCATTGAAGGAAGAAAATCCGGAAAAGAAAGCCGGATTTGCCAATGCCATTGCCTATTACATGAAACTGGCCTATAGCAACTGGCATAAAGAGTTGGTGCATGATGATGCTATTAGAAGTGAGTTGGATAGTATTACCGGTGGTGCATTAGAGTTTAGCAATACACCCTATATTAAACACCGCAACCAGAATTTTGAACGCGATGAGTATGCCCGTTCAGGTAACAATGGCCGCAGGCAGCAAAATTTCAGTAATCGAATTAATAATAACCAGCGCAATAATAATAACGGTAACAGAAATGGCGGTACATCCGGTAATCGCAATAATAACCAACGCGATAACCGCAATGCCGGACAACGCGATACCCGAACCAATAACTTCAAAAAAAGATATTGATAGATATTGATACCCTATCATGCCGGCTATTAAAAATATTTCATGCAAGGGGAGCTGTCTACGATAGCTCTCTTTATTTTTGAGCCATTATTTTAAAACAATTGTTTATGCACGCATTTGAAGTGATAGGGGGTAAAAAATTACGCGGCGAAATTGTACCGCAAGGCGCTAAAAATGAAGCGCTTCAAATTTTAGCTGCCGTTTTGCTTACGCCGGAAACAGTTACCATTCATAATATTCCCGATATTATTGATGTAAATATTTTAATTGATTTGCTGGCCGATATGGGTGTAACGGTACAGCGCTTGGGTAGGCATAGCTGTAGCTTTACAGCATCAAATGTAAATACCGATTATCTTTCATCTGAAGCATTTAGAAATAAAGGCAGTAAGTTAAGAGGCAGTGTTATGTTGGCCGGCGCTATGCTTGGGCGTTATAAAAAAGCCTATTTGCCCAAACCGGGCGGCGATAAAATTGGCCGAAGAAGATTAGATACCCATATTATTGGATTTGAAAAATTAGGAGCCAGTTATGTATATCAGGAAAAATTAGGTTGCTTTGAAATGTCGGCTCCACAATTAAAAGGGGCATTTATGTTATTGGATGAACCTTCTGTTACCGGAACGGCCAATATTGTTATGGCTGCTGTATTGGCCGAAGGCAATACCTCCATATACAATGCAGCCTGCGAACCCTATATTCAACAACTGTGTAAAATGCTGAATAGAATGGGTGCCCGCATTACAGGCATTGGTAGTAATTTATTACAAATTGAGGGGGTAGATGCCTTAAGCGGAACTGACCATACCCTGCTGCCCGATATGATTGAAGTTGGCAGTTTTATTGGTTTGGCAGCTATGACGCAAAGTAATCTTACCATAAAAGGTGCCGGTGTACAACACCTGGGCGTTATACCTGAAAAATTTCAGCAATTGGGTATCCATCTGGAAATAAAAGGCGATGATATTATGATACCTGAACAAGATGTATATGAAATTCAAACCTATTTAGATGGGGGTATTCTCACCATCTATGACCATCCCTGGCCCGGCTTTACACCCGATTTACTCAGCATTGTGCTGGTAGTGGCCATTCAGGCAAGGGGTAGTGTATTGGTGCACCAAAAAATGTTTGAAAGCCGTTTGTTTTTTGTAGATAAATTAATTGATATGGGTGCGCAAATTATTTTATGCGATCCGCATCGTGCAACCGTAATCGGCCTGGCACGCAAAAATAAATTAAAAGGAATTACCATGAGCAGCCCCGATATCAGAGCCGGTCAGGCTTTGCTCATTGCTGCTTTGAGTGCTGAAGGTACCAGTATTATTCAAAATATTGAACAAATTGACCGAGGCTATCAAAACATTGATGAACGCTTACGCAATATTGGTGCACAAATTAAACGAATTGATTAATGCTGCTTTTATAAGATAGTAAGAGGTATAGTCTCATCAACATCTGCACTACAAGTTCTATTCATATAATATATTACTTGCTGTAAGCGAATATAGGCCTGTTTTTAAGAAGGTCATTCTCTCAATTCGTGTCTTCGGTTATTTAATAACGCATTGTTAACTTTAATTTATTTTTTCATTTATTTTTCTTTGCCTTACTAAATTTTTATACCTTACACTACATAATTGTAATGTGTATTAATCTTCACATTGCGTTTTATTATTTCACTAAAATTTAATGGGTATGGAGCAAAAACTACAAAATCAGGTAGCTATTATTACAGGAGCTAATAGCGGCATAGGTGCCGGCGTAGCTGCTGCATTAGCCGGCGCTGGTGCAACGGTTGTAATTAACTATCCTTTTCCTGCATTACAACCCGCTGCTGAAGCGGTGTTAAAATCAATAACCGATCAGGGTGGTAAGGGGATGGTATATTGTTGCGATGTGAGTAAAGAGGATGAGGTACAACAAATGTTTGCAACAGTTGTTCGTCAGTTGGGTACCGTTGATGTTTTAGTGAATAATGCCGGAATACAAAAAGATGCTCCGTTTGAAGAGATGTCATTAGACCAATGGAATTTAGTGTTGGGTATTAATTTAACCGGACAGTTTTTATGTGCCCGTGAAGCCATTCGCGAATTCTTACGCCGTGGTATTGATACTTCAAAAAGTGCAGCAGCAGGAAAAATTATTTGTATGAGCAGCGTACACGAAGTAATACCCTGGGCCGGCCACGCCAATTATGCTACCAGCAAAGGTGGTATTATGATGTTAATGAAAAGCATTGCACAAGAGTTTGCACCTAAAAAAATTCGCATCAACAGTATTTGTCCGGGTGCTATTCAAACGCCTATTAATAAAGCGGCATGGGATACGCCTGAAGCTTTACAAAAACTGTTAACCCTAATTCCTTACCAGCGCATTGGGGAGCCCGATGATATTGCTAAAGCAGCAGTATGGTTAGCCAGCGATGACAGTGATTATGTTACCGGCACCTCTTTGTTTGTTGATGGCGGTATGACCTTATACCCAGGCTTTTCTACCAATGGATAATTTTTTAATCTTATTAAAAAATAAAAATATGAGTGTTGAACAGGAACGACTGAAAGATAAAAAATGGAAACATTGGGGACCTTATCTTTCAAACCGGCAATGGGGTACCGTTCGTGAAGATTATAGCCCCAATGGCGATGCCTGGAATTATATTTCGCACGATATGGCACGCAGTAAAGCGTATCGCTGGGGCGAAGAAGGTATTGCAGGTATTTCTGACGCGCAACAATTATTTTGTTTTTCAATTGGCTTGTGGAATACAAAAGATTCTATATTGAAAGAGCGTTTGTTTGGGTTAACCAATCAGGAAGGTAATCATGGTGAAGATGTAAAAGAGTTATATTATTTTTTAGATGCTACGCCTACACACAGCTATTTAAAAATGCTGTACAAGTATCCACAGGCTGCATTCCCTTATGAACAAATCATTAACGAAAACAAACAAAGAACCCGGAATGACCCGGAGTTTGAGTTAATAGATACCGGATTATTTAATAACAATGCCTACTTCGATGTTTTTGCGGAATATGCCAAAGCCAATGTAGATGATATTTTAATTCAAATTACAGTGCACAATCGTAATACAGAAGATGCCCGACTACATATATTGCCCACCATCTGGTTTAGAAATACCTGGTGCTGGGGCTATGATACGTATAAACCGCAACTCATTTCATCGAATAATGAAGAAATTATTATTGACCATCATCAACTTCCTAACTATAAACTGCACATTGAACAAAAAACAGATATTCTTTTCTGTGATAACGAAACCAATGTTGAAAGGCTGTATGGTGTGCCCAATACACAGCATTTTACCAAAGACGGTATTCACCGCTATATTGTGGAAGGGAATGAAAAAGCAGTAAACATTAATGGCTCCGGAACCAAGGCTGCAGTGCATTACAATACCAACATCAAAGCAGGGGAAAGTTATACCATAAAATTGCGGTTGGAAGCCCACCAAAGCAATCGGCCATTCCAGGATTTTGATGCTGTTTTTAAACAGCGGGTTCAGGAAGCCAATGATTTTTACAATGAATTGCAACAAGCCATTACAAACGATGAAGAAAAATTAATACAACGTCAGGCCCTTGCCGGAATGATTTGGAATAAACAATTTTATTATTACGATATTCCGCAATGGTTAAATGGCGATCCGGCCGAACCTCCGCCACCCGCCGAACGGTTAAAAGGCCGGAATGCAGATTGGAAACATTTAAACAATGCTGATATTATTTCTATGCCCGACACATGGGAGTACCCTTGGTTTGCCTCTTGGGACTTGGCTTTTCATACCATCCCTTTTGCTTTAATTGATTCAGGCTTTGCTAAACAACAATTAGAACTGCTTACCAAAGAATGGTACATGAAACCGAATGGCCAGTTTCCGGCTTATGAATGGAATTTCAGCGATGTAAATCCGCCCGTACATGTCTGGGCTACCTGGCGGGTATATACTATTGACCAGCGCAATAACAATGGCAAAGGCGATATAGCTTTTTTGGAAACTGTTTTTCATAAACTGCTGCTCAATTTTACCTGGTGGGTAAACCGAAAAGATAAACAGGGCAACAACATTTTTGAGGGCGGATTTTTGGGTCTGGATAATATCGGGATTTTTGACAGGAGTGCTCCTTTACCTACCGGTGGTTATATAGAACAGGCCGATGGTACCAGCTGGATGGCCATGTATTCTTTATGTATGTTGCGTATTTCTTTGGAATTGGCATTGCACAATCCGGTGTATGAAGATATGGCTACCAAATTTTTTGAACACTTCCTGTACATTGCCGCAGCAATGGATAATATAGGCGATGAACAAAATGGTTTATGGGATGATACTGATCAGTTTTTTTACGATGCACTGCATTTGCCAGACGGACAAAACATTCAACTGAAAGTGCGCAGTATGGTAGGAATTATTCCATTGTTTGCCGTGGAAGTATTAGATCATGCTACTTTAGAAGCCCTGCCTGGTTTTGCCAAACGGTTAGAATGGTTTTTGAACTACCGCCCCGATTTAGCTGCACTGGTTTCACGCTGGCAAGATAAGAGTGCCGATGAAAAACACCTGCTCTCTTTACTCCGTGGCCATAGAATGAAAAAGATACTGGAAAAAATGCTCGATGAAACCGAATTTTTAAGTCCTTATGGCATTCGGTCGGTTTCAAAATATCATGAACAGCATCCCTATATATTTGATGTAAGCGGAAAACGCTTTGAAGTGAAATACACACCTGCAGAATCTACCAGCGGTTTGTATGGCGGCAACAGCAACTGGCGCGGTCCGGTTTGGATGCCATTAAATTTTTTAATTATAGAAAGTTTGCAACGCTTTCATTTTTATTATGGCGATGATTTTAAAGTAGAATGCCCTAAGGGTAGTGGTAATTTTATTTCGCTCGATGCGGTAGCCGATCAATTATCGCAACGTTTAAAAGAATTGTTTCTGCCCGACCAAAATGGCCACCGGCCTTATTTGGGCGATAATGTGTTGCTGCAAAACGATACCCATTTTAAAAACTATTTATGGTTTCATGAATATTTTCATGGTGATGTAGGCAAAGGATTGGGCGCATCGCATCAAACCGGATGGACGGGACTGATTGCCAAATTAATACAACCCAAACGGCCATTGTTGCATCAATAAGCCGGCATCCGCATCGCACTACTATGGTGGCGAGGCATACCATGGGAGTACAAACTTTACTGCATGGCAATAAAGAGTAGCAGTTTTTAACCGTTAATTTTTCTGCAAAGTATGGGTAATGGCTTTTTCCACCAATGTATCCATTACTTGGTAACCGGCTAGGGTGGGGTGTACGCCATCTAAAGTGTACCTGGCATCCAATCCTTTATCGGCATCCACCATTCGGGTATAAAAATTAACATACGTAAGGTGATGGGAGGTAGCATATGCTTCAATCATTTTATTCAGGGCAATCACCTTATCGGCAGGATAAATAGAAGGGCGCCAGGGGAAACGATTAGCGGGTAATACCGAACACAATATTACCTGAATATGGTGCACCCGGGCCAATTCAGCCATAGAGGCAATATTGCCCATGGTGGTAGTGAGTGCAATAGGTCCGGTATTTTCAGCAATATCATTAATACCGGCTAAAATAACCACAGCTGCCGGATGCAGATCAATCACATCTTGCCGGAAACGCAATAACATTTGCGGCGTGGTTTGTCCGCTAATACCCCGGTCAATATAATTAAGATGGGTTGCAAAGAAGCCACTGTCTCTTACTTTCCAAAACTCGGTAATGGAATTGCCCATAAAAACTACCCTGTCTTTTCCCGCCGGCGCTTCTTGCAGCAAAAGCAAAGCATTTTCCGCCGCATATTTTTGTAAGTTAGGCCAGTCTTGTACTTGGGAGTTTTTCTGGCTAAATACAAAGGTTTGTACCAATACAAAAAAAATGAGTAAAGTATATTTCATGTGTTTATTTTTAAATGATAACACAATAACCGGCACCTTACAGTAATCAACATCCATTCGCTGCTGTCATATTCCTTAGCTTGCTTTTTCAAATGTAGGCAAGTAAAACGGGTAATCACAAATCATCAATAGGAAGAGTATATTTTTTGATATTGCTCAATGTCAGGGCAGGTAGCAAATCCGAACCTGCTTCGACCCATGCTCAACTCAACAGCGTTGCACAACGCTGTAAATAAGTACAGGCATTGAATCAGGTAACCTGTTTGATAGGCATTATTTGTATTTGATTTTGTAACCCAAAATAATGGCCGAAAATAAAAGCGTAATAGCATTGGCAATGGTAACCGGTAAGCTGTGGCTTAGCAGTCCGTATATCAGCCAGCACAATGTGCCAAATGTAAATAAGGCATACATACCCAACGATATACCCGAAGTATTTTTGGTTTGAATGGTTTTAATGGCCTGCGGTATAAAGGAAGCAGTAGTGCCAAAAGCAGCTATTAAACCAATAATAGTAATATAATTCATGCCGGTATTTTTAAGCAAAATACACTAAAAAATACAGGCGTGAAAGGTTTAATTGCTACCTGCATACAACCAGATACGAATAAATTACAACTGCTGCCAGGCTTCTAAAACCTGAGCCGTGTGGTTTTTAGTATCGGGCTTATCGATAATGCCTGCAATATTACCCGACTCATTAATTAAAAAAGTAGTGCGTTGTATGCCCATATATTCCCTTCCCATAAATTTTTTCAATCCCCAAACACCGTATTTTTCAGCAATGCTATGGTCGGTATCGGCAATTAAAGGAAAGGGTAAGTCGAATTTTTCTTCAAATTTTTTGTGGCTTTTAGCATCATCGGGACTTATACCAATTACAGCATAGCCTTTTTGAAGCAGTTCGGTGTAATGGTCGCGTAAATTACAAGCTTGTGCAGTGCATCCCGGTGTATTATCTTTCGGATAAAAATACAGCACTACTTTTTTACCTTTAAAATCATTCAACGAAATAGGGTTGCCGTTTTGGTCAACACCTTTTAATGCCGGAGCTTTTTTACCAATGGTTAACTGTGTCATACCTGTTTATTTGTTTGTGATATTAATACATTTTTGGGGTGAATTGTTGCAGTTGAGGCAAATTATTTTGTAGGCAGTAAAAACGTAAGACCACAACAGGCACATTTTTGTATTATTAAAAAATAAAATATATTATTTCTAATAAAATTTAAATCACAGCTTTGGCCAAATGCCCTTACATTTGCGCAATTTGTTTTTACCATGCCAAAAGATACCACCATTCAATCTGTTTTAATTATTGGTTCAGGTCCCATCATTATTGGTCAGGCCTGCGAATTTGATTATTCTGGCTCACAAGCTGCCCGAAGTTTAAGGGAAGAGGGCATAAGAGTAGTGCTGATAAACAGCAATCCCGCTACAATTATGACCGATCCTATGATGGCCGATAAAGTGTACCTGTTGCCACTTACGGTAGAAAGTATTGAGCAAATTTTATCTGAAAACCAAATTGATGCGGTACTGCCCACTATGGGCGGACAAACTGCACTGAATTTGTGCAAGGAAGCCGAAGAATTGGGTGTGTGGGAAAAATTTGGTGTACGGTTAATTGGGGTAGATGTAGCCGCCATTGATACAGCCGAAGACCGCGAAAAATTCAGGCAGCTAATGGGTAAAATTGGCATTAAAGTAGCCCCCAGCCATGTAGCCAATAGCTTTTTAGAAGGAAAAGAGTTTGCACAACAAATTGGTTTCCCCTTAGTTATCCGCCCTTCATTTACACTCGGCGGCACCGGCGGCAGTTTTGTACATTCCAAAGATGAGTTAGATGCTGCTTTAGAACGTGGCCTGAAAGCTTCGCCCATACACGAAGTTTTGGTAGAAAAAGCAGTATTGGGCTGGAAGGAATATGAATTAGAATTGTTACGTGATAAGAACGATAATGTAGTGATTATTTGTACAGTAGAAAACGTTGACCCCATGGGGGTGCATACCGGCGACTCCATCACAGTAGCTCCGGCCATGACCCTCAGCGATACTGCTTTTCAGGATATGCGCAATCAGGCTATGTTAATGATGCGCAGTCTTGGTAATTTTGCCGGTGGCTGTAATGTGCAGTTCGCCCTTAATCCGCAAAATGAAGAACTGATTGCGGTAGAAATTAACCCAAGAGTGAGCCGATCTTCTGCTTTGGCTTCAAAAGCTACCGGTTATCCTATTGCAAAAATTGCAGCCAAATTAGCCATTGGTTATACATTAGATGAACTCAAAAATCAAATTACACAAACCACTTCTGCCTATTTTGAGCCGGCATTAGATTACGTAATTGTAAAAATACCCCGTTGGAATTTCGATAAATTTAAAGGCGCCAATGACACCTTGGGCTTGCAAATGAAAAGTGTAGGTGAAGTAATGGCCATTGGTCGTAGTTTTAATGAAGCCATCCAAAAAGCTTGTCAGAGTTTAGAAAATGAAGCCGTTGGTTTGGGCTATTATGGCAAAAGCTTAATGAAGAGTGATGAGATAGTGGAATATATTAAAACGCCAAAATGGGATCGAATTTTTAGAATTAAAGATGCTTTAATGCAGGGCGTTACCGTTAAAACCATTGCACAGGCAACCGGTATTGACCGTTGGTTTATTTACCAGATAGCTGAAATATGTAAAATAGAAAAAGAACTCAGTAATTACAATTTAGAATCTTTGCCGGATGAATTATTACGGAAAGCGAAAATAGAAGGTTTTAGTGATGCCCAAATTGCTAAAATTTTACAGGGCAATACCCATGATGAAGCAGTGTATGAAAAAAGAAAAGCACTGGGCATTACCAGAAGTTATAAAATGGTAGATACCTGCAGCGCAGAATTTGAAGCCAAAACTCCCTATTTCTATTCTACTTTTGAACGCTGATACGTTTATATTTCCTTAAAATTTGCTATATATGCAAGGTTACTTCTGCCGAAGTGGCCTTTTTTGTTGTTTTAGTAGGAACTTCGTACTTTAAATAACAGGTTTGTTGTTATATCCTTTCTATGAGTGCATCTTCACAAGTTTTTCAAACCACCAATACAACCCGCTGGCAAAGGTTTAAATGGCTGGGCAGGTTATTGTTGTTTATTCTAATCATTTTTGGACTTATATTTTCTATTGCGGTTCATGTAATTAGTAAACAAAATCCTACCATTCCTTTGGAAGGCCGGGCAGTAAAAAAAGTGCTTGCAGGCGATGTTCCTGCCTATCGGCAAAGTAATCTGGCAAAAAAATACCGGGGTTTTCGTTCTATGATCAATGTAAAATGGGCAGCGGGCAGGGGCTGTGGCCAGGCAGATACGGTATTGAATTTATCTAAAAACAACGATTTTAGCGATAGTTTGGGTATACGGGCTGCTTTTTTTGTAAACTGGGATGCGCAGTCTTATTTTTCGCTTAAAAAAAATATTTCCAAACTAAACCTGGTATTGCCCGAATGGCTGTTCATTGATCCCAAAGCCGATACCCTTTTTTCTGTGATGGAGCCCCGGGTGCTGGAATTAATCAAAACCTCCGGTGTTAAGGTAATGCCCATGCTTTCCAACAATTACAATGGGGTATTTACCGGTAAGGCACTGCACAGGATTTTAAATGACCCTACTAAATCAGACAGGCTGGTTCAGGATGTAGCACGCTTTCTGGTAAAAAATAATTTAGCTGGTATTAATGTGGATTTTGAAGATTTGAATGAAAAAAACAATGATGTATTAACCAATTTTGAAAAAAAATTATATACCACCCTGCACGATTTAAACCTGCTGGTTACGCAAAATGTTTCGCCTTTTAATGAAGATTATGATTATGCTCAATTAGCTAAGTACAATGATTATATTTTTTTAATGGCCTATGATGAGTTTAATGATGGTACGAAACCCGGTCCTATCTGTTCTCAAAAATGGATAGAATCTGCGGTAGATGATTTGGCAAAAAAAGTAGATCCTTCTAAAATAGTTTTAAACCTTGCTGCATTTGGTTACGACTGGACTAAAAAAGGCAAAACCATCCCCGTTACCTATCAGGAAGCGTTGGCCACTGCAAGAGAAAGTGATGCTACCATTGATTACAACAACGATACCTATAATTTGAATTACAGTTATTATGATGATAAAAATGTAATTCATGAAGTGTATTTTACAGATGCAGCTACCAATTTTAATTCCCTTCGTTTTGCTACGGAATATGGACTGGCCGGAACTGCGCTCTGGCGTCTTGGTAGTGAAGACAGCCGGGTTTGGGAATTTTATAATAAGCCCATGAATAAGGCTGCGCTGCATAATTTCGATTTTAAAGCATTGACAGATGTTCCCTCAATGGCTACGCCGGATTTTATTGGGCAGGGCGAAATATTGGATATGCTTTCCACACCAACGGATGGGCATATTACACCCGAAATTGATTCTTCGGCAATGCTCATCAGCGAAGAACAGTATGACAAACTCCCTTCAACTTATGTAGTAAAAAAATACGGACAGTCATCTGATAAAAAATTGGTATTAACGTATGATGATGGTCCCGATGCAAAATATACACCTGAAATTTTAGATACACTGGCTTATTACCATATACCTGCTGCATTCTTTATGATTGGCATCAATGCTGAAAATAATATTCCATTGGTAAAAAGAGTATTCAGAGAAGGCCACGAAATTGGTAACCATACTTTCACCCATCCCAATATGGCCGAGGTAAGCAAAAAAAGAGCTTATCTTGAAATGGATGCTACCCGGCTTTTGTTAGAGTGTATTACGGGGCATAGTACTATTTTGTTTCGGGCACCTTATAATGCCGACAGCGATCCGGAAAAATATGAAGAAATGGTACCGGTGGCTTTAAGCCGAACTAGAAACTATATTACCGTCGGGGAAAGTGTAGATCCGGAAGACTGGGAACAGGGCGAAATACCCCATTTTAATGCCGATACCATTTTTAACAGAGTGGTTTCTATTTACAATCAGCACTTGGCCAATGGCGACAGTTCTAACATCATATTATTGCATGATGCCGGTGGCGATAGAAGGGCTACCGTAAAAGCAACGGGTATGATTATCCGCTACTTTCAAAGTAAGGGATATACCTTTACTACCATTGCCGATTTATTGCATAAAACACATGCCGATTTAATGCCCCGTGTACCCAAAGGAAGCGGCTATCGGTTAATACAATTCAATTATTTCCTGGCCGAAACAGGTTTTATAGTTGGGCAGATATTGTACGTGTTATTCCTCACCTTTATGGTGCTGGGTGCTATTCGTTTACTGTCTTTGGCCATACTTACCATACTTGAAAGGCGAAAAGAAAAAATACCACTGGGCACATTTACAAGTTTCCCTAAAGTATCTATTATTGTACCGGCTTATAATGAAGAAGTAAATGCAGTTAGTTCGCTGCAAAATTTATTAAAATGTACTTATCCTGATTTTGATATTGTTTTTGTAGATGATGGCAGTAAAGATGCCACCTATGAAAAAGTAGTGGCTGCTTTTCAACAAAACAAAAAAGTAAAAATATTTACCAAGCCCAATGGCGGCAAAGCTTCTGCACTGAATTTTGGCATAGCGCAATCTGATGCCAGGTATGTGGTTTGTATTGATGCAGATACCAAATTGTTGCCCGATGCAGTTGAAAAATTAATGCAACATTTTACCAATCCTGCTGTTGGCGCTGTAGCCGGTTCTGTAAAAGTGGGCAACACAATTAATTTGTTAACCAAATGGCAAAGCATTGAATACATTACCAGCCAGAATTTTGACAGGCGTGGTTTTGCCTACGCAAACGCAATTACCGTTGTGCCGGGTGCCATCGGAGCATTCAGAAAAAAAGCCATTGATGAAGCAGGTGGATTTACAACTGATACCCTTGCTGAAGATTGCGATTTAACCATCCGTATTTTAAAAGCAGGTTATGTAATTGACAATGAAGCCCAAGCCATTGCTTTAACCGAAGCACCCGAAACATTGAAAGAGTTTTTTAAACAACGTTTCCGTTGGACATTCGGTGTGATGCAAACTTTCTGGAAGCACAAAGATGCCTTGTTCAATAACCGGTACAAAGGTTTGGGCTGGATAGCATTACCCGATATTCTGATATTTAAATACATTATACCCCTGTTTTCACCGCTGGGCGATTTGTTTATGTTGCTGGGCCTGTTTACAGAAAACAGAAGCAAAATTGCTGTGTATTACCTGATTTTTTTGGTGGTAGATGCACTAATTGCAGTGCTTGCTTTTGCTTTTGAAAAGGGAAATATGTTAAAGTTATTTTGGATTATTCCGCAACGCCTTATTTATCGTTGGTTAATGCTCATCATTTTATTTCGTTCATTCAGGCGGGCATTAAAGGGCGAATTACAGCATTGGGGTGTATTGAAAAGAACAGGCAATGTAAAAGATATTTCTTTAGCTGATGCTACTTAAATAATATTTGCATGCCGGAATTATCCTTAATTTTTTCATTTTACACCTTGCCATATTTGCCTTACCTTGCAAACCACTTTAAAATAAGCATAAGCTAAAAGAGAAATTGCTATTGTTGGAGTTTTTCTACAGCTTATAAAGTAAAACAATTTATCGATGAAATTGAAAGACATCCAGTTACAGAATGAAAAGGAAACAAGAGCAGGTTTTGGCGAAGGCATTTACGAAGCAGGTAAAGCCAATAATAAAATTGTAGTATTGACTGCAGATTTGGCCGGCTCAATGAAAATTGCTCCTTTCATCAAAGAGTTTCCGGAACGATTTGTGCAATGTGGTATAGCCGAAGCTAATATGATTGGTATTGCAGCCGGATTAACCATTGGCGGTAAAATTCCTTACACTACTACTTTTGCCAATTTCAGTACCGGAAGGGTATATGATCAGATTAGACAGAGTGTAGCCTACAGTAATAAAAATGTGAAAATTTGCGCATCACATGCCGGTTTAACACTGGGTGAAGATGGTGCCACACACCAAATATTAGAAGATATTGGGTTAATGAAAATGTTGCCGGGTATGACGGTGATTGTACCCTGCGATTTTAATCAGACAAAGGCCGCAACCAAAGCCATTGCAGATTATGAGGGGCCGGTTTATTTAAGATTCGGCCGCCCCAAATGGCCCAATTTTACCAAAGCAGATGGCAGTGATTTTGTGATTGGTAAAGCACAGGTATTAAGTGAAGGTGCCGATGTTTCTATTTTTGCTTGTGGCCATATGGTTTGGAAAGCTATTGAAGCAGGCCGAATGCTGGAAGAAAAAGGGATATGTGTTGAATTGATAAATATACATACTATTAAACCTTTGGATGAAGCGGCAGTCTTGCAATCTATTACCAAAACAAAATGTGCCGTAACAGTAGAAGAGCACAATATTATTGGCGGCCTGGGCGATTCTATTGCACAGGTGGCTGCCAAACATTTACCTATTCCTATTGAATATGTAGGCACCAAAGATACTTTTGGCGAAAGTGGTACACCCATGGAATTATTGCAGAAATATGGGTTAGATGCCCCGCATATTTTTGCTGCGGTTGAAAAAGTATTGCAACGCAAAAATGGTTAATCAATCCTATTGTTTAAAATATACAAAGCCTTCAATAATAAATGAAGGCTTTTTTGTATGCTTTAGTTAAAGAATGATAGCTTTTTTGGTGCATATACTGCTATTCAATTCATTATCTGCTCAACGAATCAATTCCAAAATCGTCGGCCTGATGTATAAAATGATAATGTTCATAAATATTTCATACTTGAATATTTACAAGAGCAGGAAGTATGCCTTTTTTATAAAAGAGCGTCAATTTTTTGGGCCAGGGTATGGTCTTTTTCAGTTACCACATCACCCGCATCATGGGTATTGAGCCAAATTTCAACCGTGTTCCAAACATTCGTCCATCGTGGATGGTGGTTCATTTTTTCGGCTTCAATAGCCACCCGTACCATAAAAGCAAATGCTACAGAAAAATCGGCAAATTGAAATTTTCTGTATAAATGATTGTTGCTTTCCTGCCACATAATTGTAGTTTTATTAGATTAAATAATCAGGTTGCTGATATTTTTAATTTGCTCCTGTGGTATTTCCAATACTAACTGCACATTGCCTAATTTTTTGATGCTATCCATCATACGGTTGCATCTTTCATCATCTATTCTGTCGCCTTTCATTAACCATATAAAATCCAAATGCTTTAGTTCAGGTAATAAAGCTTCTCCGTCGCACTGGTTATGGTACAAATAATGCACTAAGCTGCCTTCATGTTGGCCAGATATGTAAAGATTGAAATGATAGGCTCTGTTTTTTTTGTGCATTTCAATAGGTGCATCTGTATATAAAAAAAAATTAAAGCCTAAAAAGTTATTCAGCATCCAGATAAAATAATAATTCTTTACCGGCGCCATGATGCCTACTATTTTGGTATCATCAAAAAAATCATGATTCAACTGGCTGATATCTAACTTCTGTTTTATCATGGCCATATTAATAGATGTTTTTTTGTGTTACAGTTTACTGTTATTGTTTACCTGTATTGCCAGAATATGTGTTTGTATATCTTGTATCATTTGCTGTATTACCAACGTTTTTTCTGAAGTGCTATTGGTTAAACTTTTTTTTGTGAATAAATATTGTATGCCGGGTATAATGGTGAATGGGTATTCGGCGCTTTTTTCAGCTGTAGTGATTTCATCAGGTTCGCCAATAGAAATATTTAAATGCCTGCTGTAATAGCCGTTATTGGTTGTTTGTGCAGTTGTAGTACTATCAGTAGATGCAGTATTTATTTCAATTGCATATTGCCAATGCATATTGCCAGTGATAGTGGCTGTTTGTAATAATCCGGTTTTGGCCAATGTATAATGCTGGTAGGGCTGATACACCATTACATAATTCAGCCTATTTTGCTTTTTAAGTACATCTGTCAGGCTTAGCATAGTAGCCAATCCTTCAATCGGTTGCCGTGTATACAGCAACAACGTACTGTCTGCATGGTGGTTAATGATTGCAACATAATTTACAGAACGAAATATTTTGGGTTGTATGTGAACAGAAACATCAATATCTATTGTATTCACTTCAGCTGCATTGCATTTTTTCCATCCTGATGGGGTAATATAAACAATAGGAATGGGCAGTACTGAATCTTTTTTAAAAGCTTTAAATGCAACTGCATCTTGCAAAGTGGGGTCAGTGTTGTAAAACAATAAAGCAGTAGCCCCTTTTGCAACAGCTCGTTTTGATTCACTGATGCAATATTCCGCGCAATCAAACTGTTGATCACCGGCATGTTCACTGATAATATCTGCCAAATTTCTGAACCAGGGCGCTCCATTTTCATTCAATGCAGGTGCAGCTGAACCGCTAATGTGCCTATTTGAACTGTAATGCAGTGGAAAAAAATCAGTCCCGGCTTGTAACTGTACCCCATTTAAGGAGAGATAGGTATTGGGGTTTTGATAATCATTCCCCTCATGAATGGAAAAGCTATCTGTAAAGGTACTGTTATGCAAGGGGGTTGCGCCTTTCTGCTCCATAAAAGCTTGAAAATATCCGGCTATACTTTGCGGTTCTATTGCATGCAATTGTATTAAATGATGCATCACTTCAGCTTTCAATTGAGCCGCAGCCGCTTTTTCTTCTCTTAATTTCTTTCTTTTGGATTGTGCTTGTGTGGCCGATGGGAAAAAAAGTACCCCTGCAATCATTATGCAAACAATAGGTGGTGTTTTTTCAAAAGGCCATAAAATTATTTTTCCCAAAATCGTTGAATAGTTTTGAAGGTGACAGGATGCTTTCAGATAAAATCGTATACAAAAGTAACAGGCATCAGCAATTTGTGTACTAAGGTGTATAAATATTCTTTTCCCAACCTCGAAACAGCATAGCTTTGGCTACCGTTAATTTTGCTTACTTATACATGCACGTGAAGCAACAACAATTATTACGCATCGCTTTAGTAGGAAATCCAAACAGTGGGAAAACCTCTTTGTTTAATGCATTAACCGGCTTAAACCAAAAGGTAGGTAATTTTCCGGGGGTAACGGTTGATAAAAAAACCGGGATATTGGATATTGACGGGTCATTAAAGGCTGAATTGATTGATTTGCCGGGCACTTATTCATTGTATCCAAGAAGGGCAGATGAATGGGTGGCCTATAAAGTGCTCATGAATGCTGATGTAGATTTGAATGCAGATATTATTGTGCTGGTAGCCGATGCCAGTAATTTAAAACGAAATTTTCTATTCTGTTCACAAATCATCGATTTAAAAAGGCCGGTGGTAGTGGCATTAACCATGAACGATCTGGCAGCCAAAAAAGGAATTAAAATTGATGTGGCAGGCATTGAAGCTGATTTGGGTGTGCCTGTTGTGCCTGTTAATCCAAGAAAAAATAAGGGGCTGGCACATTTACGAAAAGTGATTGGAATGGTAGCCAAACAACAATATTCCATTCCATCCCGCGATTTTATAGATAATAAAAACGTTGCCAGCAATGCTATTGAATCTGTACAACAGTTGTTCCCACAGTTAAGTGATTATGCGGCCATCCATTTTTTAATTAATCACGAAAATTTCCCTTTATCGCAGCACCAGCAGGAAGCAATAGAAGATATTGAACAAAAAAACAATTTTAATCCTACCAAAACACAGGCAGAAGAAATTTTAAAACGATACCAGCGCATCAAACAAATACTGCAAAAAAATGTGGTAGAGCCCGATCCGTTAGAACAAAAGTTATTTACCAATCATTTAGACAATATTTTTTTGCATCGGGTTTGGGGCTATTTAATTTTACTAATTGTACTGTTTCTTCTGTTTCAAAGTATATTTTGGCTGGCTCGTTATCCAATGGATGGAATTGAATGGTCATTCACTCAATTGAGTCATTATTTAAGTAATACATTGCCGGATGCTTGGTGGAGTAATTTATTGATTAATGGAATAGTGGCAGGGATGAGCGGAATTATGGTATTTATTCCACAAATCATGATTTTATTTGGATTAATTACCATTTTGGAAGATTCCGGCTATATGGCGCGAATTAGTTTTTTGAGTGATAAGTTAATGCGGAAGGTTGGTTTGAATGGGAAAAGTGTAATGCCCATGATTAGCGGATTTGCCTGCGCGGTTCCTGCAATCATGAGTACGCGGAACATTGAAAATAAAAAAGAAAGGCTCTTAACCATTATGGTTACCCCGTTAATGAGTTGCAGTGCCCGCTTGCCGGTGTATACCATTTTAATTTCGCTGGTTATAAAAAATACTTATTATTTCGGATTCCTCAGTTTACAAGGCTTGGTAATGATGGGGTTATACTTGCTGGGTTTGGTAATGGCTTTAATTGTAAGTGCTGTATTGAAAGGCTTTATTAAGATGAAAGAAAAAAGCTTTTTTATTTTGGAATTGCCTATTTACAGGGCACCCCGTTGGAAGAATGTTGGCATTACTATGGTTGAAAAAGCAAAGATTTTTGTGCGGGATGCCGGAAAAGTAATTATGATCATCAGCTTGTTGCTCTGGTTCTTAAGTGCTTATGGTCCGGGTAAACAAATGCAACAGTTAGATGCACAATATACCACTTTAATACAACAGCAACCACAGCAGGAGGCAGCACTGCAAAGAGAGCTGGCTTCACTAAAATTACAACATTCCTATGCCGGAATTTTGGGTAAAACCATTGAGCCTGTTATCCGCCCTTTGGGTTTTGATTGGAAAATTGGCATTGCTTTAATTACCTCTTTTGCGGCACGGGAGGTTTTTGTGGGAACAATGGCCACTTTGTATTCAGTAGAAGAAGGGAAAGAAGATGTTTCACTGCGTGAAAAAATGCAGCAGGCTAAGTATTCAGATGGCAGTAAAGTGTACACATTGCCTGCAGGAATATCATTAATGGTGTTTTATGTACTGGCAATGCAGTGCATGAGCACACTGGCTGTTGTAAAACGTGAAACCCGCAGTTGGAAATGGCCGGTTATTCAGTTTGTATACATGACGGGACTGGCCTATATAATGAGTTTCATTGTTTACCACATTTTTTAATGATAATAATCCCACAATAGTTTAGAAATCTTTCGGGTTAATTCCCAGGCTTCATTATTGGGTTCCCAGCTTTGGTCGCTATTATGGTTGGTGCAAATACAAAAAATATAGCTTGCTTTTTTGCCATTCACAAATAGTACTTCACTTCGGCTGGCATCTACGGCGTCATGTTATCAAATTTAATAACTGTCAGATTAAGTTTTAACTATTACCAATAATTTTTGAATAACTAATGGGGGGGATACTTAGTTCAGCATTCTGTATTCGTTTGGGGATTGCCCAACCCGTTGTTTAAACAAACGGTTAAAATGCTGGGGATACTTAAAGCCTAAATCATAGGCAATTTGACTGATTGATTTACTATGGTCAAATATTCTTTCTTTTGCCACATCAATTACTTTTGATTGTATATATTCCTGTGCTGTTTGGCCTGTTTCTTTCTTTATCAAATCGCCAAAATAGTTTGCTGATAAATGTACCTCGCCGGCACAATAAGCTACTGAAGGCAAACCAATGGTTTGTGGCTTATCAGATTGAAAATATGCGTTCAATACTTTTTCAAACCTTTCTAAAATGCCTTTATGTACATTGTCACGGGTAATAAATTGCCTGTCGTAAAAACGGGTACAGTAGTTCAAAAACAGTTCAATATTCGACACAATCAATCTTTTACTGTGTTTGTCAATGGCATGTTCTAATTCATATTCAATTTTTGAAAAACAATCCAATACAATTTTCCTTTCTCGTTCTGATAAATGTAATGCTTCATTCGATTGATAGCCGAAGAAAGAATAGTCTTGAATATGTCGGCCAAGCGAAATGCCATGAATTAAATCAGGATGAAATGCAAGTCCAAAGCCTTTGGGCTGGTATGTTTCAGCATTGCTATCGATCCCGGCAACTTGTCCCGGTGCAATGAATACCAGGGTGCCTTCCTGGTAATCGTAAGTATGCCGCCCATAATGCAAATCACCGCATTTTATATCTTTTAGCAAGATAGTATAAAAGCCAAAATACATTCTGGAACCTTGTCTTGGTGCTGCCTTTGAAAAATCAATCACACTAACCAGCGGGTGGAGTGTTTCAGTATTGTTGAAAGCATTGTAATCGCTAATTGTATCAAATCGGCGTAGTTTATCCATAACACTATTGTTTCATCAAATGTAAAATTACTGATTTATGCTTCTGTTATTGAGTGTGTATTGCATCATCAGTAATATTGGTACAGCGATCCGTAATCTATATACCATTCATGCAAAAAAATACGAAGACCTTTGCATAAACATTAAAATTGAATGATGCAAAAAAGAAAATTAGGAAATGAAGGACTTGAAGTTTCTGCAATTGGTTTGGGTTGTATGGGAATGAGCTTTTCCTATTATCCATTTCCGCAAAAAGCAGATGCCATTCATCTTATTCGCAAAGCAGTAGAGCAAGGTGTTAATTTTTTTGATACTGCTGAAGTATATGGGCCTTATAGTAATGAGGAACTGGTTGGTGAAGCGCTTGAACCTTACAAGGGCAAAGTTATCATTGCAACAAAATTTGGTTTCAATATTCAGAATGGTAAAATGGCGGGTGTAAACAGTAAACCGGAACAAATAAAAAAAGCGGTTGAAGGTTCTCTCAAAAGATTAAAGGTTGATGTGATTGATTTATTATATCAGCATCGTGTTGATCCCAAAGTGCCGATTGAAGATGTTGCCGGAACTGTGAAGGATTTAATTAAAGAAGGCAAGGTTAAATATTTTGGTTTATCTGAAGCAGGTGCCCATACCATTCGCCGTGCACATGCTGTGCAAACTGTAAGTGCATTACAAAGTGAATATTCACTATGGACAAGACAACATGAAAAAGAAATTATTCCAACCATTGAAGCATTGGGAATTGGGTTGGTTTCGTTTAGTCCGCTTGGAAAAGGATTTCTTACCGGGAAGATAGACGCAAATACAAAATTTGAAGCAGGCGATTTTCGTAATCATCTTCCAAGATTTACGGAAGAAGCTCGTAAAGCAAATGCAGCGTTGCTGGATGTAATCGAAAAATTTGCACAACAAAAAAATGCTACGCCTGCACAAATTGCACTGGCATGGGTACTTGCCCAAAAGCCTTGGATTGTACCCATTCCGGGAACAACAAAATTGCATCGTCTTGCAGAAAACAATGGTGCAGCTGCTATTGCGTTTACAGCAGCAGAATTGAATGCAATAGAAGAGGCTTCTGCACAAATAAAAATTTTGGGTGATCGGTATCCTGAAATGTTGGAAAGAGCAACAGGGTTGTAAAGTATACAATAAATTTTATAACTGTTCATCAATTTGTACCCATTATATGCAACGAATTACTGTTTAAAATGATCATGTATAAAACGATGGTTATGCAAAAAAAGTTTTATTAGCATGCATTATAATGGTATGCATGAGCAATTTTTGCAAAAAAGCGGTTGGAACCAATAACAATATAATAGGGCAATGGCAATGGAAGTATTCCATTGCGGTATTGCTGTACAAACAATTACAGCTTCGGATACCCATGTTATATTAACTTTTCAACAAGTCTCTACTTATACGCTTTCCGAAAATGGCACCATACAATCAAATGATCAATTTTTTATTACTTATGACAGTACTTATAAAAAATTGTACATCTCCTCAATTCTACATCCGGCAAGCTATGGTTTGGGCCAAATGGAACAGCTTTTTCTATTCAAAATAATCAATTGATTTGTGATGATCATCCGGTATCGGACGGATATCGGCATTTTTTTCAAAGAATAAAATAAATGTATTCAGCAATGCATAGAAATGACAATGAACCAACTCTCATCAGCGTAAATCAGCTTTATCTGTGGGAGATGATTTTTCCGATGAATCCGCAGATGAACTACAGAATAGGTTGATTTTAAAAATAAGTAAAAAATTTTCTGTGTAATCCTCTGTTACTGTTATGGTTTATTTTTTCACGCAAAGCCCGCAAAGTATAGGCGCAAAGGGCAGGGAGTTGGATTAAAATGTAAATGATTGATCCATCAGCGCTATCTGCGGAAGATTTTTTTCCCGCTGAACTCGCAGAAAAATTATTTGATAAAAAATAGTGATGTCATTTTTGAATTTGTCTATCATTAATTGTAGATTCATCAAAATAAATGAAAGAAATTTTGCCTAACATAATTATTTGTGTGCTGTTGGCCTCATAGGAACCAACAATCAACTTAAGTTTACTATCATCTTTATTGCAGCATGGGCGTATCAATTGATCGATAGCTTTTTCTTATCTACCTACTCTTAATTAAATTTTTGTGCAGATGATTTGTTCATTACTTTGCATGCTTCAAAAAAAACAATGCATACTTAATTTAAATAATTAATAAAACTAATACATTTAAAAGATGAACGAATCAATAGCGCATATAAAAAAGGCAATAGAGCCTTACAGACAACAAATCATGCAGCATAAAGTATATGCAGCCATTAGAAATACGGATGACCTGAAGGTTTTTATGCAGTATCATGTTTTTGCTGTTTGGGACTTCATGTCATTATTAAAGACATTGCAAAACAATTTAACCTGTACTGCCATCCCCTGGTTTCCCAAAGGTGCTGCTGATACAAGATACCTTATCAATGAAATAGTAGTGGGGGAAGAGTCTGATATGGATAGTTTTGGCCATAGAAAAAGTCATTTTGAACTTTATTTGGATGCCATGCAGCAATGTGGCGCCGATACTAAGCCAATGGAAACATTTATCCGCGTGTTAAAAAATACCGGTAATATGGTTACTGCATTTGCAGCAGCTGAGGTGCCGTCAGCAGCACGTGAATTTGTTGACTTTACATTTGAAATCATTAACAGCCAAAAAGATTATTTGCAATCAGCCATCTTTACATTTGGGCGCGAAGATTTAATTCCGGGGATGTTTGTTTCAATGGTTAATGATATACATAAAAACTTTCCCCAAAGTATCTCAATTTTCAAATATTATCTGGAAAGGCACATTGAAGTTGACGGCAACCACCATAGCCAGCTTGCCCTGCAAATGACAACAAACTTATGTGGTACTGATGAACAACGTTGGAAAGAAGCAGAACAGGCAATTATTACCTCTTTACAAAAGCGTATCAGCCTGTGGGATGGCGTTTATAAACAAATAATGGTACCAACAACAACTGCCAGCTTAAACGTTGTAAAAGCAGAATAATGGTGCAGGTAAGCTGAAATGCTTCAGACATAAATAATAAATAATGGTTTGCTATCGTGATAACCGTTAATATTACCAACCATTCATTTTTAAAGGTATTGATTTCGGAATGAATGTTATATTCAATTGCTGTTAAAAGGATAAAACCCTAAATAAAAGTTTTATGTTATATAGTCACAATAGTAGGAACAATAATACTAAAGTTGACAAAAAAAACAAAAGAAAGGCTAATCGATAACACATGTATGGCTTGATTTGATTTAGGGTAAAATTGCAGAGATGAAATTTTAATAGAAAGTTATAATATATTTGTATTCAAATAGTTCTTTACTACATTTCTTCATCAAACGGAAAAGGTTTTACTTAACGTAAATTAATAGGGAATTGTGTGCAAATCACAAACTGTCCCGCAACTGTAAGTAACGTTAAATTTTTACCCTTGTGTATCCACTGTTTTGCCTTGAGCGAGATGGGAAGGACGGTAAAAATGTTACAAGTCAGGAGACCTGCCTTTACCGTGTTGACAATGCTTTCGTGGAATGAAGCAGACAGTCAGAATTGATGTGCCCATTATTTTGCAGGATTATTGACTCTTGCAGGATTCATTGTGTGCATACCATTTCTTTCACTTCTTCTACAAAACATTATGAGGTTTAGCAAAAGAGCTTTAAACTGATTTCATCATTTTAAAAGCATCAAAAAATGCAAACACACAACTTAGGCTACCCGAGGATAGGCAGCCAACGTGAACTCAAAAAAGCTTCCGAGCAATATTGGTCGGGCAAAATTCCTGTACAGCAATTACTGCAAACAGGTAAAACCATTCGCCAGCAAAACTGGCAATTACAAAAAGAATTAGGTATTGACCTGATACCTTGCAATGACTTTTCTTTTTACGACCATGTATTGGATATCAGCTTAATGGTTGGAGCAATTCCGGAAAGGTATCATTCATTGATGGAAACAAAACAATTGCCAGACATTGATTTGCTTTTTGCAATGGCAAGAGGGTACCAAAAAGATGGCTATGATGTTACTGCCATGGAAATGACTAAGTGGTTCGATACCAACTACCATTACATTGTTCCTGAATTTACTGCCACTCAAAAATTTACTTTATATTCAAATAAAGTGTTAAATGAGTTTTTAGAAGCAAAAGCAAATGGTATTCAGGCAAAGCCTGTACTACTGGGGCCAGTATCTTACTTACTTTTGGGTAAGGAAAAAGAAGAAGGCTTTCACAGGCTTGAACTCATCGAAAGACTGTTGCCTGTTTATTTGGAAATATTGAAAAAATTAGATGATGCTAATGCCCACTATATCCAATTTGATGAACCTTGTTTAGCACTTGACTTGAGCCAATCAGAACAACAAATTATTGTAAAAACATATCAGAAAATAAAGAATAAATTACCCGGCCTTCATATAATTTTAACAAGCTATTTTGAATGTTATGGGCAAAATCTACAAACCGTATTAAGCCTTCCTGTGCAAACAATACATCTTGATTTGGTACGCTGCCCATCACAGTTAGACGATATCTTAGCAACTGATTTTGTGAAAACAAAAACCAATCTTTCATTAGGCTTAGTGGATGGCAGAAACATTTGGAAAAATGATTTTCAGCAGTCGCTTGCATTAATTGATAAAGCAGTTAAAATAATTGGAGTAGAAAGGATTTGGATTGCTCCTTCTTGTTCATTAATCCATTCACCTTGCGATCTGGAATTAGAAACAAACAATAAAACATTAAAACCTGAAATTAAACAGTGGCTTGCCTTTGCAAAACAAAAAATTGACGAAGTGGTAACGCTGAAACAATTGGCAAATAAGGAACATCAGGCAGATGCAATTTTAAAATTGCAGGAAAATATGGAGGCACATCAAAGTAGGAAAATATCAACTCTTATTCACAATCAGAGCGTAAAACAACGTGTTGCTGCTATTACTGAAAAAGATACACAGCGCTTCAATGATTTTTCTTTGAGAAAAATTAAGCAACGTAAAGCCTTGCAATTACCCATGTTCCCCACTACTACTATCGGTTCATTTCCACAAACTGCCGAGGTAAGAAGTTGGAGGACTAAGCTTAAAAAAGGCGAAATTACACAAGAGCAATACGATGATTTAGTTGCAAAAGAAATATCAGAGGCCATCCGTTGGCAGGAAGCAATGGGTATTGATGTATTGGTGCATGGAGAATTTGAACGCAATGATATGGTGGAATACTTTGGTGAACGATTAAACGGATTTGCATTTACCCAAGACGGCTGGGTACAAAGCTATGGCAGCCGTTGTGTAAAGCCACCAATTATTTATGGCGATGTAAGCCGCCCTGCACCAATGACATTGCGGTGGACTTCTTACGCTCAATCGTTAACCCAAAAATGTGTTAAAGGAATGCTTACAGGCCCTGTTACTATTTTGCAATGGAGTTTTGTTCGTAATGATCAACCACGCAGTGAAACCTGTAAACAGATTGCTTTTGCCATCCGTGATGAAGTAATGGATATGGAAAAAGCAGGTATAAAAATTATACAGATAGATGAACCAGCCATTCGTGAAGGGTTACCATTACGAAAAGAAAATTGGCAGGAATATTTACAATGGGCTGTTGGAGCATTCCGAATATCGGCAAGTGGTGTACATGATGAAACACAAATTCATACACATATGTGCTATTCTGAATTTAACGACATCATTCAAAATATTGCCGACATGGATGCCGATGTGATTACAATTGAATGCAGTCGTTCACAAATGGAATTGCTGGATGCTTTTGCCGATTTTAAATATCCCAACGAAATTGGTCCCGGTGTTTATGACATTCATTCGCCAAGGGTTCCTTCTAAAGCAGAAATGATAGCATTAATGGAAAAAGCAAAAGCGTTTATACCTGCTGAAAAACTATGGGTAAATCCTGATTGCGGTCTGAAAACAAGGCATTGGGATGAAACAAAAAAAGCATTGGTAGAAATGGTAAATGCTGCAAAAGAGTTGCGATTATCTGTCCATCAACCTAAAAATTGATAATTTGATAATTAGGTAATTGCATACTGTAATTACCTAATTATAACTTATTAAATAATTAAATATTATTTATCATAGTCAATTGATACTGCTATTTGTTTATATGATTGTATGAGTTGTTTTAAATTTTTCGCTTTTTGTGCAGTACACTAACATGCATCAATCAAAAGCATTAATGTGCTGTGGCTATACCTGTGCCTATTTTTATGCAACTTATGGCCACACTAACACAATGCCCATCAATATAGGTATTACAGAAAAGGCAGCATACAGACACAGTAACGCTATGGCCGATACAGTAAGGGAAGGATTGTTGAAATTGTAAATGTAGTCATTTTACATCCTGCTTCACCTATAGAAAAATATAGGTGCAAACTGCCTGTATATAGGATAGGTGTATACAACTAATTAAATTTTCTTCTCGATAAGTTAAAACCCAGTCTAACTAAGAATCCACTTAATACAACATTTGAATTATTATAAATACTTGTAAAACCCCTTTGATATGATATATCTATATTAATCATAAAAAGATATAAACATACACCACCTACAAACCCAACATACGATGAATTTAGTTGGTTATTGTTTAAAACATATTCGTTGCCATTTTGATTGTGAAAAGCTTTAGCGAGAAAATTAATGGATGGCCCGGCATACAAAAATATTGCATCAGAAAATGGAACTCCGCCTGGACTATACCCACCCGGATTGACCGTAGTGTTGCTTACAATATTATCTCCATATGAATGACTGTAAATATAGGTTTGTGTAGTAGATGAGGGTGCTATATAGCGGGCACTTGTAACTTTATTTTTAAAGGAAATACAATATTCAAATAATACCGGAGCAGATATATAGTTTAGTGTGAAAGATTCTAAACTATTGCCCGACTGCGCATTATTTGCTGTAAAATAATCCCATACTAATTTTGTTTTTAGCCCAAAATCCGGACCAGAGCTTTTGTATTTTCTATGTAACCATTCTATATATAGATCGCCAGTATATGCTATTTGTGTTTTTAAATCACCCGTTAATACAGGATTATCTGTTGCTTTTAAAGAAGAAATTCCTGTTCCGCCCCACCATGCTCCAATATCCAAGCCGGAATTAAACATCCATTTTTTATTTGTTTGTCCATTAATAAAAGTGACTGATAAACAAAATATAAATACAAGCATCTTTTTCATAAATTCAAATTTAGCAGTTAAAGAAAAGGTTGGTATAAAAAAGAAGGTGCGTAAATCTGTTAAAAAAATGTTAATGGTAAGATAGATTAATAATTTGGAAATTCCTAATTTATTTTAAAGTTTATTAAACCTGTTGCAGGATTTCTCGTTTTTGATTTGCAGCCTTTTTAGCACCCGGTCAATTTTACAAATGATATTTTTCTTTTTTTGAATTATATAATTTTATATTTGTATGTTGTAATATTATATCAGAAGGCAACCATTCCGTTGACGTATTGTAAGTGCTGATGAATAAAGTGCAAAACAGGATGAAATAACCGAAGCTATAAATTAGACTATATTCAGCAGATGGGTAGTATTTGCAATTGTTCATTTTCCCGCATTGATGACGAAGCTCAAAGGAGAGACTTTTATACACAATAGTCGGTGAAAAACCTGGTCGAAATGCAGAAAATTACCAGAAAAACAACAATTTCTTTAAATAAAAGTTATATTTAAAAAATCATTGTTGTCCGACAAAAATTGTAAAATAATGGTTCAAACCCTTTACAGAAACATATTTCAGCCGATTTCAAAAGATGGGGTACTCCCTCCAATTTTGAAACAACCATTTTTTAGCCTGTAATTCTTTACAGCAAAGGATTATAGCTATTTTTAAGTTAAGTTTTGCCGGACAATAATGACCTAAAAAGAAAAGTTACTTTTCAGAACCGCATAAAGTGTGCACCAATCTTGGGTTTATTGTGTCAGGCTCTGTGCGCTATTACAATATTAAAGACGGTGAAGAAATTACCGGCTATTTTATTTTTGAACGGCATTTTGTTACTTCCTTTAAAAGTTATTTAACCTAACAACCTTCCTTGTATTATTATATACAGGCTTTGGAAGATAAGATAGCTTGCTCATTACCATCAGTTACAAGAATATGCAGTTGTTGCTGAATCATCCGTTATTGGCATATAAAATGGAACGGTTTGACCGATTATTGGCTGAACATTATTTGGTATGTTTTGAAGATCGGATTAAATTATTCATTTTAAAAAATCCTGAAGAACGGTATTTAGACTTGTTGCAGTATGGAAAAGATGTACTGGAGCGAATGCCACAGCATTATATTGCCAAATATATTGGTATTACACCCGTTTCCTTATCACGCATAAGACGCAGGATATTTAGTTTGCCAATGCAAAATAAGTATGCATTCAATTGTATTATGATACATCAATCGATTTCTTATCTTTTGTTAACGGAATAGTACGGCCATCCGGACGAGTTTTGTGGGAACAAAAAAAGATATGCATACCATTCTAGGAGCCGGCGGCGCCGTTGCCAATGTGCTAACTCGCGAATTATTACAACATCAACAACCCGTTCAATTGGTGAGCCGTAGGCCGGTGAATGCCAAGTTTCCGAATGTGGCCTGGAAAAAAGCAGATTTGTTGCATGCTGTTGAAGTTTTGGAAGCAGTAAAAGGTGCCCATACCGTTTATTTAACTGCAGGCCTGCCTTATGATAAAAATATTTGGAAAGCACAATGGCCGGTTATTATGCACAATGTAATATATGCGGTTAAAATATCCGGGGCCAGACTGATATTTTTAGACAATGTGTACATGTATGGAAAAGTAGATGGTGCTATACATGAAGATACACCCTATAATCCCTGCAGTGTAAAAGTGGAAGTGAGTGCCCATTTAGCAACTACTTTAATGGAGGAAGTGAAAGCAGGGAATATGAATGCCACAATTGGAAGGGCTGCTGATTTTTACGGTATTTAAAGAATTAACAATTTTTTGTATATGATTGTATTGGGTAAGTTGTTGGCTATATTTGAGGAGCAAGGACATTCATCACACACAATGGAATGTATGGTGCTTAAACGCCTTATCGTTTACTGATTTTATTCAGGGTATTTGCTTTTGTAGTTTGCTTTTGAACCTGTTTATACCGGTGTTGCGCTTGTGTACGTGCTTTTTACTGATGCCGTTGTTTAAACGTTTGCGCCAAAGATGAAAACTACTGCGCTTTAGTTCGCTGCACATCAATGCAATTACATCCTGTTCGGTTAATCCAAATTGAAAAGCAATGGCTTCAAAAGGGGTTCTGTCTTCCCAGTTCATTTCAAAAATGCGGTCTGTTTCCTGTTGCGTCATATGCTAATGATTTTTTTATTGGATAGAATAGCTGTGGTTAAGATATTGGCCGATAGTGATTGATATTGCAACACTTTACATAGAAATAAAACATGGTCACCTTCCGTATCAAGGGTATTTATTTTTTTTAACCGGACATAGGCCGCAGCACCATGCAATACTTTAAATTGATTCCAGTAGGTTAACAGTTGTTTTTTTTCTAGCCATTCTTGTTTATTGAATTTGAGGCCGCTTTTTTGGCCTAAACTACGTACCAATGTGTATTGATTTTCATTCAATAATTGTAAAACGGCTTCATCTGTTTTTTGCATCCATTGCAGGGTTTGGGTATTATGATATAATGCTACGATGTATAATTTCGGACGCATACTAACCGGGGTAACATATGTACAAATGTTCATGTTTACAGCATGATTCATATAGGTAGCAAAACTGTAAACGGGAAAACTGGGTAAATTCCAGGGTCGTTGCATATTTCAAAATTTTAAAAGCATATATGTTGGTAGTGGTGCTTTATTACCAGGTCTTCACCATAGTTACATATCAACTGTTAAATAGGTATTTTGTTCATACCGCAAAACGAATAGTTATAGAAAGAGGATGATATGGCTGTTGTGTGGTAAAGTATCAGTAAATACATCATCATGTTAAAACATTATAATTTGTATAAAATTATGCGGAACTAATGATAAGGTGATTGAATTTGGTTTTTGGTGGAGTCGGTAAGTGGTTTCACTCATTTTTATATATTTTTTCATGAAGTTGCATTTTTTTATATATTCACGCAATACCTTTAACGTTAAAGGAGATAAAAGCGTATTATATTGCGTTTATCCAATCCTATAAGGATTTGTGTATGCAAGAAATGTATCATCTAACTATATTACACGCACCGCTCGCCGTTTTTCTGTCGAAACCCGATGGTACGGTGTTAGAGGCTAACCATGCAGCTGCCGAAATGTTTGGTTATAGTTTAGAAGCCTTACGTGGTATGCATTGTAGCCGGTTGATAGATGAAAACATGCCCGGATTTGCTGAACTGTATGAACAACGAGCTAAAAGCGGATTGGTGAAGGGCCGGTTTATCGGCATAAAAAGCAATGGGGAAAAATTTCCTGTTGAAATGCATTCCCGGTTGTTTACAACTACCTCTGGCGAACAAAGGGCATCGGCTATTATTGCCGATATTTCCGAGCGCCAACAACATGCTGCAGTTACCCAAAAATTAATGGCCGAAATGCAGCTCATTTTAAATAATACAGATGAGTCGTTTATAATTTTAGACCGTAACCTAAACATTACTGCTATCAATGCTTCAGCCGAAATTAAAAGTGAAGCATTACTGGGCAAAAATTTAGTTGTAGGGCACTCTATTTTAGAATATGCACAGCCGGAACGTATACCTGCATTGCAACAAGTATATAGTGATGTATTGGCCGGTCATACGCATAAAACCATTATTGAACTGCCATTTGAAGGTAGTGTGTTGTTTTATCAAATCAAGTACAAACCCATTCAAAATGCTGAGGGAGTGGTTACCCATATTATGGTGAATACCATGGATGTAACGGTACAAAAAAATATTGAAAAGCAGTTACAGGAATTGTTGCATACATCAGAGTATTTAAAAAATATTTTTGAGAAAGAACGGAATTATTTCATTAATAGTTTAGAACAATTGGCCGATGGATTTGCCACATTTGATGCCACCGGAAAGAGCACATTTTTAAATTCTAACGGCCGCCGCTTGTTGCATCTTCCGCTCGATGGAAAAAGTGCCAATATTATAGAGGCCATTCCGGGTACAGAACGGCTGGTGTTTGAGCAGGTCATCAACAATGCCCTTCAATTGCAACAATCTAATGTACTGGAAATTTTTCATCCGCAATGGCAGGAATGGATGCGTTACCGGATTTATCCGAATCAACAAGAAACAACCTTGTTTTTTAGAAGTATAACCCATGAAGTGCAGGTAAGACAAGCATTGGAAACTTCAGAAAAAACTTATAAATACCTGTTTTATTATAATCCGCAACCCATGTGGATTATACACCCCAATACCAAAGCTTTTTTAGAAGTAAATGAAATGGCAGTGCAGAAATATGGGTATAGCAGGGCTGAGTTTTTACAAATGACGATTTACGATTTGAGAGATGAGCAAGATGTCAGAGCCTTACAACTTATTCAGCGTGAAAGAAAAGGTTCAATTTTGGCCTACCAGGGTTTATGGAAACACCGTACCAAAAAAGGAGATTGGTTAGAAGTAGAAATTATTTCGCACCTGATAGAATTTAACCAGCAACCGGCTGCATTAATTCTGGTAAATGATGTAACGGAACGTTCAAAAACAAGGCGACAATTATTACAAAGCAACGAGCGGTTTGAATATGTTGTACAGGTGTCGTTTAATGCAATTTGGGATTGGGATTTAACTACCGGTCAAATGTACTGGGGAGATGGGTATACCGAATTGTTTGGCTATCCGGTGAACTTTCATCAGGGTAATATTCAGGATTGGAAAACAAGATTGCATCCGGATGATGCAGAACGAGTTACTGCCAGTTTACAACAAGCGATTGATAACGCAGCAGAATTCTGGCAGGAAGCCTATTATTACAAAAAAGCAGACGGCTCCTGGGCCTATGTAATAGATAGAGGTAAAATATTGAAAGATGAAAATGGGAAACCTTACCGCATGGTAGGGGCCATGCAGGACATTACCCTGCAAAAGTACCAGCAATCTATTCAGGATATTGAATCACTGGTATACAACTTAAACCTGCAGCAACAGGTTGCTTTTAAAGATGTGGTAGATATTTTACTGATTGAATTAGAAAAACTGCATCCCGGTATGCTGGCTTCGGTGCTTACTTTGCAATCCAACAATACTGTACAACACCTGGCCGCCCCGCATCTGCCTGCTGCTTATCTGCAAGCCATTAATGGTGCACCCATTGGCCCTGCTGCCGGCTCCTGCGGTACCGCCATGTACACCAAAGAAAGGGTGATTGTAGATGATATTGCAAATGATAAAAGATGGAAACTGTATAAAGAAATTGCCTTACAGTATGGGTTACAGGCCTGTTGGAGTATCCCCATTCTCAATAAAAATAATACCGTTTTAGGCAGCCTTGCATTTTATTACGAGGTGCCCAAAACACCTACCACTTTGCAATTGCAAACATTAGAGCGCATGAGCAAGCTAGTAGGTATTATCATGGAAAACCATTACAACTATCTGTTACTGGCTACCAATAAACTACGGTACGAATTAATTGCCAAAGCTGCCAGCGATGCGCTATGGGATTGGAATATTGCCAATCATACCGTTGAATTACTGGGAGATGGGTTTGAAAAATTATTCGGCTATCCTTCGGAAGTGTTAGAGTGGGATCGTGATTTCTGGACCAGCCATATACATCCGGATGATTTGCCCAATATTCTGAAAAGAGGAAAGCTGGCTTTTAAAAATAAAAATCAAAATATATGGGAATCGGAGTACCGGTTTAAAAAAAGTGACGGCAGTTATGCATTTGTGCGGGATAAAGGTTTTATTATTAGAAATGAAGATGGAACAGTTTCAAGAATGATTGGCGCCACAGAAGATATTACACAGCGTAAAATGCAGGAAGAAGAATTGAAACGCTTGTCGATAGTAGCTAAGGAAACCACCAATGCCGTTATTATTACCGATGCCCATGAAAACATTACTTATGTAAATGAAGCATTTACAAAAATTACTGGTTATACTTTAACTGAAAGTATCGGAAAAAATGCTCGTTTTTTACAAGGGCCTGATAGTGATGTAGCTGTAAAGACCTATATGCGTCAACAGATTGCCGCTCAGCAACCTTTTGAATGTGAAATTAAAAATTATACCAAATCAGGCGAGGCCATTTGGCTGCACATACAGGTACAACCAATTTTTGATGAACAAAAAAAATTAGTGCAGTTTTTTGCTATTGAAACAGATATTACCGAAGCTAAAAAAACACAGGAGCAATTGCATGTATCGGAAGAAAAATACAAACAATTGTTTGATACCAACCCTAATTCCATTTTTGTATGGGATATCGGGAGTCTGAAGATTTTAGATGTCAACAATACTTCCATAAAAGAATATGGTTATTCAAGAGAAGAATTACTGCAAATGACTATTTTAGATTTATATCCTGCTTCCGAGCATGAAACTTTGAAGCAATTTGTACGGCAAATTCAGTTATCTGACAAAATCAAGTATATTAAAAACTGGAAACATCAGAAAAAAGATGGAAGTATCATTCAGATGCAAATTGCTTCGCACAAAATAAAATATGAAGGCAGAGATTGTGTGATGGGTATTGGTACAAACATTACAGAAAAATTAGCATTAGAAGCGAGGTTGGCAGAAGAACAGGTGCAGCGCCGCAATGAGGTAATACATGCCGAAATAACAGCGCAGGAAAAAGAACGGCAGGAAATTGGGCGTGAATTGCATGACAATGTAAACCAGATTTTAACGGCCAGCCGTATTTATGTAGAAATGGCACGTAAAGCACATCCTGAAGAAAATGAGTTATTGCAGCAATCATCCTGGTATATTTTGCAGGCCATCGAAGAAATCAGGAAACTCTCTAAAGCATTGATTAACCCGGTTGAGAAAGATGTAAGCCTGAAAGAAGCTATCCGGAAATTGGTGAACGATATGTTGCTTTTATTGAAAAATAATGTAGTAATTGATTTAACGCATTTTAATGAAACAGGATTAGAACAAAAGTTTCGCTTGAATTTGTATCGTATTATACAGGAGCAATTAACCAATATCAGTAAACATGCAGCAGCCACTAAAGTAAAAATTCAGTTAAAACGAAATGGCAGTCATATTACATTGCGGATAGTAGACAATGGAAAGGGATTTGATGTAAATGCTGTAAAATCGGGTATTGGATTAAATAATATTCAAAAAAGAACGGAGATGTATAAGGGTAAATTTACCATACAAAGTTCGCCGGGAAATGGAACAGTATTGTTAGTAGATTTTCATAATATATAAAACAAGTAATGCATGTATAATAAAAATCGAGTCCAATAAATTTGGCAACTTGTAGATTTGTGTAGATATTAGCAAACTAATTTGCATCATTATCCTTGAAAAATCAGTTTCACTTCTTTGTTGGTGCTGTTTCTTTTCATGAGATAATTTGTTAGTACGCAACTGCTTGTTTTGGCATTGTTGTTTAAAACTAAGATTATTTCAATATTTAAACACAGCATGGATACAACTTTACCTGCCGGTAATGAATGGAGTGGTCAGCTATGGGCGTATGTATTGCAGCCCATGTTAATTGCCGATGCAAAAGGGGCTGTACATGCAAACAATCCGGCATTGGTGCAATTAACGGGTGGTTCTGTAGCTGATGGGTTACGGCACTCAGTGCTACAATTATTGAATTGGGAAATATCATACTGGCAAAAATTATGTGTTGATGTGCAAAACAATACAGTAGCATCGGTTACAACCAATATGCAAATTTTGGGAGAAGCTGCCATCCCTGTATCGGTACATTGTACCATGCTTGCTCCTGAAAAAGAATGCTTATTGCTGTTACAAATAACTGACCTGCGTGAAAAACTAGCCAATGAAGCATTGGTGCAATCGGCCAATGAAAAATACCGCTACCTGTTTTTAAATAATCCGCTGGCTTTAATATTGTGGGATTTAGAAACCCTGCATATCATTGATGTGAATTATGCTGCCTGCAAAGAATATGGTTATGCCCGGCGCGATTTTGTAAAATTATCAATGAAAGATATTCATCTGCGGGAAAACTTGCCAGACTTTTTAAAATTTGCGGCTGATTTTGCGAATACCGATAAACAAAAAAAGAAAGGTGTGTGGATACATCAAAATGCTTTGGGCAAAAAAATGTGGATGGAAACGGTATCGCATAAAATTGTATATGATAACCGGCAGGCGGTAATGGCCATGTTGAATAATGTTACTGAAAAGCTGGCATTAGAGCAGCAATTAGTCAATGAACAATTATTGCGGCAGCAACAAATAGCGGAAGCCGTAATAGCCGCGCAGGAAAAAGAACGGAGTGAAATTAGTCAGGAGTTGCACGATAATGTTAATCAATTGCTCATTGCTTCTCGCATTTATGTAGAGTCGGCAAGGCAGCATCCTAACCGGAAAGAAAATTTATTGAGTCAGGCATCAGGTTTTATTTTAAAGAGTATTGAAGAAATCCGTAAACTATCTAAAGCGTTAATAACACCCTTAGAGACCGAGATAAGTTTGCAGGAGGGGTTGGAGAAATTAATGGCTGATATCAGAGAATTAAAGTCGTTACAATTTGAAAGCCGGTTAACCGATTTTGAGGAAGAAGGACTAACTTATCCCTTTAAAATCAATATTTACCGCATAGCACAGGAGCAGTTCAATAATATCATCAAACATTCAGGTGCCAAGAAGGTAATATTGCGTTTGCAACGCAATGAAAGCTATGTATTCTTTACCATTGAAGATAATGGTATAGGATTTGATGTAAACAGTCAGCGAAAAGGAATAGGCATTAATAATATATTACGCCGTGCCGAAATGTACAATGGCGTAGTAGAAATTGATAGTGCACCCGGTAAAGGATGCAAAATTCATATTCAGTTTAAATTACGGTAATATTTATCTTTCACTTCTTAGTTCACCCAAAATTTCACAGATGGATCAACAATCTAAAATAGCCTTTGTGTTCTCTGCGAAAAACTTTGTGTACTTTGTGGTTAAATAAAAAAAATCTCCAACTTTTTTAGTGTCAGAATTTCTATTAAAATCCGTTTATTACTCTTTTAATGCCATGCTTCAATAATGGTACATTAAAATTGATAAGTAAACCCAATTTAAAATTTCCTAGTTTTAAATAGGTGGGTGTTTGGGCTAAATGAACATCATTTAATGCCTCTACACTTTTCACTTCTATTACCACTTTATTTTCAACTAATCAATCAATTCTATAACCACATTCTAAATGGATTTCTTCAAATACTAATTGCATAGGCTTTTGTTTTTCAATAATTAGCCCTTCTTTCAGCAAAACATACAATAAACATTCCTGATAGGCGCTTTCCAATAAACCAGGGCATAAAGCTTTATGCACTTTCATTACAGCGCCAATAATTGTATTAGAAATTTCGTTTTCTGTCATGAAAAGATGGTTAGAGTTGGTGAATGTTATTTTTTATAATTAATATTTAATTATATATAATATTATCCAAAAACACCTTTCACCATACCGCCATCAACACAAATGGTTTGCCCGGTAATATAACCTGCATCTTCGCTCATTAGCCAAATTGCTAATTGTGCAAATTGCTGTGCATTGCCCAATTTGTGAACAGGTATTTTTTCTATTTCTGTTTGTTGTATGGTTTGCCAATCAAGACCGGTTTGTTCTTGTTTCTTTTTAAAAACCCGTTCAATAGCCGGTGTGTTATGAGGCCCGGGCGCCAAAATATTAACAGTTATGCCTTTAGCTGCTACTTCATTCGATAAGGTTTTTACAAATCCGGTTACAGCCAGTCGAAAAGCCGTACTCAATACTAAATTTTCCATGGGTTGTTTTACGGTAGCACTTTCAATAAATAATAACCGGCCATATTGTTGATTTTCTAATTGAGGCAGCAATGCTTTTACCATAGCTACTTTCCAGCGCAATACAGATTGATAAGCCATATCCCAATCCTGCATTGTTGTTTCGTTAATAGTAGCTGCCGGTGGGCCTCCGGCATTCATACAAATGCCTGCTATGTACATATTTTGTATCGCATCCAATACAGTGTTCTGTGTAACCGGAAGGGTAATATCTCCGCAGATAGTGGTAACCTGTTTCGGGTAGTTGTAATACAACTGCTGCAATGCTTCCGTACTCCTGCCAAGTGCTATAAGATTAGCCCCTTTTTCCAGTAAAAGAAGCGCTATCGCTTTCCCAAGTCCTGAAGTAGCCCCGCCTACAATAAAGGTTGGTGGTAGTGAAGATGGTTGTGTCATAATTATTGATTGATGTAAGCCCAATCGGCTGCTGTTATTTTATTAGTTAGCAAAATAAAAATGAGCTGAAAAAACATACGATTGAATGAACAAAAGTTTTAGATCCTTGAAATATAAAATCAATCTTAATATTGTAAGAAGTGTTATATACATTCCGGGTAAAATTACAGAAGTATATGAATCCTTACAAAATTTATGAACCGGAGAAACATTGCTGCCTAAAACGGATAGGATATCCTGCTTTTCATGCATAATACCCCCTGCTTATTTTTAAGGATGTTTTTAAAATAAATACCTGTGCAACATCTCACATATTCTTCAATATTGCATAGTAATGAAAACAGGTACTTGGTGGCCGAGTTATTTTTTAATTTTCTTAGAAGAAATGTTATGGCTTCTCTTTTAAAGAACTTTTATTCATTGTAACGCTTAAAATTAGTGGTATATTTTACTTTTCAAGGTCTTATGGTGTAAGCGAAACTCTATATGGCTTTTAAGCAGGTGTTCTTCCCATCATTAAGTTTTGTATACTATCAATGGGAATGCGTCTAAATTGAAAAAAGTTTAAGTATGTTTAAAGCTAAAATGGCAATATTTACTTTAATCTGGTCATTGTTTTCCTGAATGTCATTTTTGAATGAGGAAGGATTGTTTTAATTTTATTCCTGCGCTTAAAATTTTGCAAATTCTTCAAATAATTAACCCAAGTTTCCTAAAATAGAAGCATTTGAAATAGGAATAATTTTGAGTTGCGAAAACAAAACTTCTACTCAAATGCTTCAGGACAAAGTTATTGGAATTTACTGTTTAGTGGATGATATATTGA
>NZ_SCKY01000062.1:0-4078 GCF_004100315.1 Hydrotalea sp. AMD
ATTCTTGGGGCATTTGAAAAAACAGAAGCCATTTTTGCAGGGTTTTGCAATGTGGTTCCTGTGCAATGATATCCGATTGATGTAAAACTTTTTATTAGCTCCGGATGTGCATGAATAGAAATGCGGGAGTAAAAAGAGGGGTCTATCTTTTCAATAAATTTATGGTAATCTTCTATACTTGCATTCGGTTTTCTAATATGAAGCCTCTGTAAGTCTAATTGAAACATCTGATGAATCATTTCTGTTTCATTAGATGTATTTTCAGGAGGAGTAATAACAATTAAGTCCATTTTATTCGATTCTTATAAATATAAGTAAAATTTCAGGTTCTCTTCAGTGGCATATTTTGGGGTTCAGCTTATTTTCCCTCCATTTCAAGTGTAGCAATTATATTTTACGATGCCTGTAAAAATTATATTTAATATCTATTTCAAAACGTAAAAATACGTTAACAACCAATATGGTCTTTTCTAACTTTATTGTTGTATAAAATACAAATCAATTGAATGTTGTTGTTGTACACTACTACATCGCTACAACACAGTATCTTTATACGGTAGCTGTATAAAGTAAATATATGTTATTAACCGAAGATGCAGTATATATATTTCAGCAAGCTATTGCAGCTGTTCAACCTGCGGTGTTATTACAAAGCAAGTTGGAGGTGAAGAGTGGTGTGTTGTATGCTGAAGAATTACCATTCAGGCTTCATCCCAATGGCAAAATATATGTATTGGCTGCAGGAAAAGCCGCTGCTGCCATGGCTTTAGCTACAGAAACTATTGTAGGCAAAATGCTTTCGGGTGGTATAGCCGTTACAAAATACAGTCACGGATTGCCATTACAAAATATGCAATTAATAGAAGCGGGGCATCCTTTGCCTGATGCACAAAGTTTAATTGCCGCCCAAGCTATTATTCATTTTGCACAGCAGTTAACCGAACAGGATGTGGTACTGTTTTTATTATCCGGCGGTGCTTCTGCGCTGTTAGCAGATACACCACCGGGTATTGCTTTATTTGAACTGCAGCAAACTTTTCAATTGTTATTGGCATCGGGTGCTACCATTCAGGAAATGAACACGCTGCGCAAACACCTAAGTGCAATTAAAGGTGGACAATTAGCCAGATTACTGATGCCGGCCAGTGTTATTACGTTTGCCATTTCAGATGTGATTGGAGATGACCCCTCTATAATTGGCTCCGGGCCTACTTTTCCGGATACTACTACTTTTGCTGACGCATGGACAGTAGTACTGAAATATCATTTACAACATCGCATACCAAATTCAGTAATACAACATTTGCAGAAAGGGCTGAACGGGATGATTGCTGATACACCCGAAAATGATGACTCCTGTTTCAAAAAAACGCATTATTTTCTATTGGGTAATAATGGTACGGCATTGCAGTCGGCAAAAAATACTGCAGAAAAATTAGGATACCATACTACAATTGTTCCCCGGCACCTAACCGGCGAAGCAAAAGAAGTGGGTGTTGCAATTGTGCAACAAGCAATTGGCTATAATGGGCCACGCCCCGGTTGTTTGTTGTTCGGGGGTGAAACTACCGTTACCATTCAGGGAAAAGGCATAGGCGGACGTAATCAGGAATTAGCATTGTCTGCTGCACTGGCATTGCCGGAACATTCCAATCTGGTTATTTTATCCGGCGGTACTGATGGAACCGATGGCCCCACCGATGCTGCCGGAGCTTATACAAATATTGAACAGATGCAACAAGCAATTCAATTGGGAATCAATGCAACGGAATACTTACAGCAAAACGATTCCTATCATTTTTTTGAAGCTGTAAATGGATTAATAAAAACAGGCCCCACACAAACCAATGTGATGGATTTGGTAATCGTGTTGATACCCTGATTTTACATCCATTGGCATACATCACTTCATATAAACACAACCTATGCTTCAATTACTCGTTGTTTTTATAGTAGGATTATTCCTGATTATACTTTTAACGGTAAAATATAGGCTATCGCCTTTCTTTGCTTTATGCATTGCCGCTGTGGTGGTAGGATTGGGTGTGCAATTACCGGCTGATGCTATTATTACGGCAATGAAAACCGGATTTGGCAATACCATGCAATCGTTGGGTTTATTGATTGTTCTGGGTACTACTTTAGGTGCATTACTGGAGCATACCAAAAGTACAACGGTTATGGCGCAGTATATTTTAAAGCTGGTGGGTGAAAAAAATGCTGCCTTTGCCATGAGCATCACCGGCTTTTTGGTTGGGTTACCCATTTTTTGTGATTCAGGATATATAGTATTAAGTGGTTTGAATAACACTCTGGCAAGAAAAACGGGCATACCTATGATTGTGCTGGCAGTTTGTTTATCCACGGGTTTATTTGCTGTACATGCATTAGTGCCGCCACATCCGGGCATTACAGCTGCTGCATTACTGCTGCAGGTTGATTTGGGAAAACTTTTGTGGACGGGAATACTGGTGGCGATACCGGCCATGTTAACCGGATATTTTTGGGCAATCTATGCCGGAAAAAAAATTTCTGTTCAGGCTATTACCCCTCTTGATAAGGAAGCAACGGAGATAATACAGCAATGCCCCGGCGTTATTTCCGCTTTTTTACCGGTTATCTTACCTATTGTACTGATTGCAGCAAAATCTGTTTTGAATTCCCAAATTCCTCCCACTCATTTTTTGCATTCCTGGCTCGTATTGGGCGATCCTGTTGCTGCGCTAACCATTGGTGTATTGCTGGCATTAAGCAGTATTCGTAAATATAACTCAAATGGGCTGCAGTTGGTATTACAACATGCTGTAGAAAAAGCGGGTAATATATTAATGATCACAGCTGCAGGAGGCGCATTTGGAGCAGTATTAACAGCTACAAATATTGGCCAGTATGCCAGCCAATTGCCTTTAAAACATTTAGGCATATTATTTCCTTTCCTAATTGCAGTTATTTTAAAAACGGCACAAGGTTCTACAACCGTTGCAGTAATTACAACCACTTCCATTGTTCTACCCTTTTTGACTGTTTTGGGTTTGGCTACTCCAAATGGAACCATTATGAGTGTGTTAGCTATGGGAGCCGGTTCAATGATTGTTTCACATCCCAACGATTCTTATTTTTGGGTGGTAGCCAAATTTTCATCAGTTGAAATGAAGCCGATGCTTCACGTTTTTACAATCGCTACTTTCTTCATGGGCTTGATGGCTTTTGGTATGATTTATATTTTAACCATTTTTATGTAATTGTGTTATATTGTTATACCAAACAGCATCAGTTCATTTTTTCAAATTATTATTTCAGCACTAAAAACCTGCAGCTATTAATTTCCTGAAAGTTGTGTTTTTAAAAAATAAATCATTATGCGTAAAAAAATAGCTTTGTTCTTTGCCTGCATTATCTGGTTATCGGTCGCTTTGCAATTGTACTTAATGCTTCAAAACAGGGTAGTATCTGTTCCTGAAACCCTGGTTCGCTTTTTTAGTTTTTTCACCATTCTTACTAATACAGTAGCTGCAGTTTATTTTACGGTGCAATTTAGGTCTATGCATTTATTATCTGGTCCCGGTTCACTAACTGCTATTACTGTTTATATTACAATAGTAGGGCTGGTATATCAAATTGTGTTGCGGCCTTTGTGGCAGCCAGTTGGTTTGCAAAAGCCGGTGGATGAAATGTTGCATTCTGTGAATCCATTGCTTGTGATTGTTTATTGGTATGAATTTGAAGCACGAAAACAAGTGCAATATCGGCAAATTTTGGGCTGGCTCATTTATCCATTGTTATATTTGGTATACATTTTAATCAGAGGATCGTTTTCCGGTTTTTATCCTTATCCATTTGTAAATGTTATACAAATTGGATGGCAACAAACCCTTTTGAATGCCTTGATTTTATTTTTTGTATTTGCAGGACTGGGAGTGTTTCTTATATTTTTAGGGAAAATGTTTCCTGAAAGAAAAAGTTCCAAAACAACAATATTTTAAAAACAGATTATTTTATACATCTGCGGGAATATATTTTGGATGAAATGAAGAATTAATGTTAAATTGCTAGTGATGATGAACAAATCAATACCATA
>NZ_SCKY01000099.1:0-842 GCF_004100315.1 Hydrotalea sp. AMD
AGCATCCAAAGCAGGTTCGGTAGCCCACTTTGAAGCAGAAATACTCACCGAAAATATTCTTCGCTATATGAAAGGAGAACCTTTAAAAGAAGAATTTGACGGGCATGCCAACTGCTTTATTGAAACCGGTAACGGCAAGGCATTGCTGATTGATTTTAACTATACCCACGAACCTGTTGAAGGCAGCTTCCCCTTCCCCGGCGTTGGACCATTAAGACTTTTAAAAGAAAGCAGAATGAACCACATGGGCAAATTAGCTTTCAGATGGATTTACTGGAACATGCTGCTGAAAGGAACCCATATACCTTTTGTTTCTGCCACTATGCAGGAAGCAGGCAAATACTTTGATTAATTCATTCACCATAAAAAACAAACACAATGGAAACACAATTAGCCAACACAACAGTTGATGTAAACGAAGAAGGTTACTTAACCAATTTTGCACAATGGACTCCCGCCGTTGCAGAAGCCATTGCAAAAGATTTGAATATTACTTTAACCTCCAGGCATTGGGATGTGATTACCTATTTACAGAATGAATACAAAAATGATAGTCCGTTAAGCATTCGTAAAATTGGCAAAAGCGGTGTAGTAGACATTAAGGAATTTTACCAGCTATTTCCGAATGCCCCTTTAAAAGCTGCTACCAAAATTGCCGGTATACCCAAACCTGCTAGTTGTATTTAACCCTTTAAATTGAACAAATATGAACGAGTTTAATGGCGAAGTAAGAAAGATGATGATTATACTTTCTAAAGCCACCCTTGAAAATGTGTATGCCGCCTTTGTGTTAGCCAATGGTGCCCGTATGGAAGGCATAGAAGCAGAAATGTTTTTTACTT
>NZ_SCKY01000100.1:0-833 GCF_004100315.1 Hydrotalea sp. AMD
TGGCAATTGCAGACCGTAATGGTCTTCCTATCGCCATTTCCACACATGAAGCAAGTACCCATGAGATTAAACTCGTTGAAAAAACGATATCAAAACGATTTACGCGAACAAAGCCTAAACGCTTGATCGGGGATATGGCTTATGATAGTGATCCTCTTGATAAAATACTTAAAGGGAACCGCATCAAAATGATCGCTCCACATAAAACCAACCGGGTGAAAAAGGCTACACAGGATGGACGTGAATTACGACGATACAAAAACAGGTGGAAGATCGAAAGAGTCTTTGCCTGGATTCAGCAGTTTCGACGTTGTCAAACAAGATTTGATCACTATGATGCCAATTTTCTCGGATTTGTACAATTAGCTTGTACAGTTATATTATTAAGAAACTACTTTTGAGATACGCTCTAAATATTAGCCATTTCCATTCTAAAAATTAGCAGGAATCGAATTCAACTTCCATAGTAGAAAAATTAGCACACTGCATGGCTAATCCACCATAGCCATATAAATTCGTGCATACCCACCCAGAAGGAAAACTTTGACAAGTTGCGCTGTTGGCAGAACAGGTGCCACAATGGGTAGTACCGCCTTTAATTTGTTTCATTTCTTCTTTTGATAATTGTTTCATTTTTTTAAAAAGTTAAAAGTTAAAAAATATACCTGTGCACCTCCACAGGTAACCCTTGCGCTTAGGTAACCTAAAAATATAAACAATTTTTGAATAGTATGTGTAGGGGAAGCCCTACAATTTTTAAATTAGCAGTAAGTTAAAACTATATCAGTTTTAAAGAGATGTATCCCCAATTCGAATGAACTTTCTACTGATAC
>NZ_SCKY01000003.1:0-11932 GCF_004100315.1 Hydrotalea sp. AMD
ACGACGATACAAAAACAGGTGGAAGATCGAAAGAGTCTTTGCCTGGATTCAGCAGTTTCGACGTTGTCAAACAAGATTTGATTACTATGATGCTAATTTTCTCGGATTTGTACAATTAGCTTGTACAATTATATTATTAAGAAACTACTTTTGAGATACGCTCTAATAGAACCGGATGTACCCCATCCTCCTCTCAATTTTAAATCATTAATCCAGCTAACATTTTTCATGAAATTTTCATTGGAAATACGCCATCCTGCAGAAATAGAAGGGAAATTACCATATTGATGGCCGGGAGCAAAAACGGAAGAACCATCTCTTCTTAATGTAGCTGCTAAAATATATTTATCTGCATAACTATAATCAATTCTCCCGAAATAGGAAGATATTGCTAATTGATAAGGTGGATAACCAATATTACTTTGTGAATTTGGAGCACCTGTATTTAATGTCCAATAATTTGGGTCAGTACTATAATATGATCCCCTGCCGGCGCTAATACCTCTGTTGTATTGGTTTTTGGCTTCCTGACCCACTAATACATTTAAGCTATGTTTGCCAAAAGTGTTGCTATACTTAACGGTATTTGTCCATTGCCATAAGCTATTGTAACCAGCTCCTTCCGTAAAGGCATTAGGATTGGTATTGCCTTCTGCATTTTCATAAGCCGTATAGGTAAAATAATAGTAGTAATAATTATCAAAATAACCTCCAAAACTTGTACGGGCTGTAAAATGCTTTAAAAAATCCACTTCAGCAAATACGTTACCGTTTACCTGCCAATCATTACTCCTATTATTGGCAGTCCTTTGTTGATTTGCCACAGGATTTTGTGCATTACTTAAACCCACTGATTTAGTACCGGCATAATTTCCCATGATATCATATATAGGAATAATAGGTGGTTCACGGTAACTCATTGAAATAGCATTACCCTCATTCTGGTTGGTAAAGCCCGGACTTTGTTTGTAAAACACATAGGCATTTTCTCCAACTCTGATATGATTATTTATATTAAAAGTGGTATTCATTCTTGCTGAATAGCGCTTTAAATAGGTATTAATCAAAGTTCCCTGCTGGTTTAAATATCCTACTGAAAACAGGTAAGTTGATTTATCATTACCACCACTGGCTGTTAAAGTATGGCTTTGAAAAATGGCAGGTTTAAAAATTTCATGAAACCAATCTGTGCCAATTTTATTGGCCTTTGTAATTTGATTGGAATTTATATTGTAGGAAGCTGGGTCTGTTCCAGGATCACCCACTTTTGCTCCGGTAGGAGTAATATAATCCGGAATTACAGGCGTATCACCCTGTCCAAACTGTGCATTTCTGCTTCCGGGAGCAATACCACTGTTAATTTCGTATGCTTTCACCACATTGGCATAACCCTGTGTGTTTTCTAAGTTAAAGCCATTTTTCAACGGACGTTGGGTGCCCACAAAAGCATCGTAGCTAATTCTGGCTTTACCCTGACGGCCTCTTTTGGTGGTAACAATAATTACCCCGTTAGAACCCTGTACCCCATAAATAGCAGCAGCTCCGGCATCTTTCAATACCTGAATGGATTCAATATCACTGGGATTGACGTCCTGTAAATTTCCCTGTACACCATCTATCATAACTAATGGCGCTGTACTTCCGGGAGAAGTAATACCTCGAATTTTTACACTGGTACCACCACCAGGTACACCGGAATTAATAACCGTAACACCTGAAGCCTGACCTTGTAACAAAGCGGCAGTATTACCACCTGGTACAGATTTCATATCGTTTACATTTACAACTGAAACAGAACCGGTAATGTCCTTTTTCTTTTGCGATGTATAACCCAATACCACAATTTCATTTAAATCACTAGTGGATTCGGTTAGGGTAACGTCAATTCTTGAACGGCCACTTACAGGCATGGTTACATTGTTGTAACCCACTGAAGAAATTACCAATACACTTTTATCGCCCGGAACTTTAATGGTAAATGTACCATCATCGTTCGTAGCGGTAGCATTGTTGGTACCTTGTACCGTTACCGTAGCGCCGGCAAGGGGTTGATTGTTTTTACCGGTTACTTTACCGGAAACTGTTTTTTGTGCAAAAGCCCCCAATGTGCAAAAAAAGAGGCCGCAAAAAAGCAAAAAACATCGAGATAGATGTGGATTGTTTGGCATAAGCAATGTTTTCGTTAGGTTGTTAAATAATCTTTAACAAATTTAAGTATCGCAAACGATTGTGTTCTTACCTTTTACCATCATGTTTCAGTGATTTTTTAACATACAATTATGTATTTTTTACACATTAATTTAATAAAAGCCGCTCTCGTTCAGTGTTTGACAATACAGCAATTCTACAATTGATATATATCAAAAAATATTTTTTCTACAATAAACGGGTAACATATTACACAAATACACATTCTCACTTACATACCTTTCAATAACGGTATAGCAATGACGAGGTAACAGTGCTCACTTAAACATTGATAGATAAAACATTGAAGCCCATTTTAAAATTGAACCGGGTTAATAATTCTTGTTCAGTAAATTAAACACTGACAAACTATAAACCCATACATTGCACATCTTATTCACAACGGCTATAAATATTTGATACTGTTGCAGCGAAACAAATCATTTTTTTGCCTTGCAGAGGGTGATGGGTGATACCAGCAGCTATATTCTAACCAACTATTTTCAACCTACTGATTGCTTTAACTGCACTGCATGAAAAATCTCAACCAAAAACGATTCTTGCCCATAGAAGAAGCAGATGCTTTTATTGTACTGAGGCATGCTATCAATGATCCTGCCCAAAGATTACATTATCATGATTATTGGGAACTCTTATTATTTCAAAATTCTGAAACAGCTACTTGTATTATTGGTAATAGCATTACTAAAATCAACCACGATACTGCATTGTTCTTATTACCACCCGGTACATTGCACGGCTGGTGTACCGGGCACAATTCCTCTTCTACCGGTCTTGTAAAGCAAGTAATTTTTCAACAAGATTTGTTTGGAGATTGCATGCTTAACAAAAACCAGTTTTTCCACATTAGAAAATTATTTCAAGCCGGAATCAATAGCATTCGTTTTTCAAATAACTCAGCTCAGAATGCACTGGCAGCAATACAACTATTGGAAAAAGAAAATGATTTTAAAGGGTTACTCATTTTACTGAAATTATTATCTACTGTTTCATTGCAAAAGCAATGGGAAATTTTGAATGATAATTCAGAAACAATGATTCAAAATTTGCAAAACAATACTAATCAGGTTAATAAAGTAATGGATTATTTAAACACCCATTTCAAAGAAGAAATCAGCCTGAAAAAAATGTCGTGCATTATGAATATGAGTGAAGCTACATTAGCCCGTTTTTTTAAAATGCAGACAGGTAAATGTTTCACCGATTTATTAATTGAAAAAAGAATATCTTATGCAACCAAGTTACTGATAGAATCAAATGATCCAATTCATGAAATTGCCTACCAGTCAGGTTTTAATCAGGTTACCCACTTTAACCGTTTATTCAAAGCACATACCGGGTTTTCTCCCAAAATGTATAAGCAATTCCTACTTTCTTCCAAAACAGCCTGAATCATTTTTTCAAAACTTTGCTCTTTTCAACAAATGACCATGTAGGGTGTTGTATTTCCTATTTTAACAGAACTACCTATTTTTGCAGTATGATTCAGATTTTAAATCATACGAAAGAAAAAAATTGGGAAGAGGCCTCCATTGATACCATTACAGCATCAGTGCCTACCTGCCATTTAATTGTATGGAATGATGATGTGAATACTTTTGACTGGGTAATTGAAACCCTGATTGAAATTTGTGGCCATACGCAAGAGCAGGCAGAGCAATGTGCCTTATTAATACATATGAAGGGCAAGTGTGTGGTAAAAAATGGAGATTATGAAACCTTAGATCCCATGCGTAGTGCTATTTTAGACAGAGGTATCAACGCCACCATCGAAACCATTCCTATTGGTTCTTAATCATTCATTTCCCGATATTGATTACCACCCTATGCCTCTTTATCAATTAAATGAAACATTTTGGTTTCCGCCGGTTACCGAAAGTATGGAAGATGGCCTTTTGGCAATAGGCGGTGATTTACAAATACCTCGTTTACTCACAGCCTATAAAAAAGGAATATTCCCCTGGTATGAAGGGAATTCACCATTGTGGTGGTGCCCGGATCCCAGATTTGTACTTTTCCCAAATGAACTTAAAATTAGCAAAAGCATGCAGGTATTGCTAAAGAAAAATGCTTTTGAGTTTTCTGTTAACCAGGCATTTCATGCTGTGATTAAACACTGCAAAATAACCAAACGAAATGGGCAAGATGGAACATGGATAACCGATGAAATGCTTGAAGCTTATACCACACTGCATCAATCAGGCTGGGCACATAGCGCTGAAGTCTGGCAAAATGGCCAATTAGTGGGCGGGCTTTATGGCATAAAAATGGGAAATATATTTTTTGGGGAAAGTATGTTTAGCTTGGTGAGCAATGCCAGCAAATTTGCTTTTATACGTTTTGTGCAACAATTAATGGAGGAAGGAATTGTATTAATTGACTGTCAGGTGTATACAGAACATTTAGAAAGTCTGGGTGCACAATTTATCAGTCGGGAAAATTTTACCGAAATTTTGTCGAGAAATATTTAACCCCGCATACCATACATTCTTTCCAGGTCGCGTACAATGGTTTCAATATCCCGGTCATTTCCATTGGGGTCGTAGTTTTGTTTTAAACTGGTACCGAAAAAGAAGGCAACAGTTTGATAAACAGTGGCTGTTAAACTTCCCTTATATTCCTGAATAATTTCATAACAATTATTCCCGGTTTCTCTATAAATCAGTTTCATTAAAATTTTGCCCTGATAAATGGATAATTGCGTTAACTTATCTGTAAATTCTTTTCTTAATTCTTTTTCTCTGGAGCGAATAATTTTTCTTCTTTCGCTTTTATTAGTAACACCTGCCAGGCGGGCATTAATTTCATTCATAATTCTGCCTGCAGCTTTTGCATAAGGATAGGTAACGTACACTGCATTGCGTAGCCTTGTCCATTCAGTCCAATATCTTTTTTGGCGGGCATTTAAGCGGTAAAGAATAGAAACATCCGGTAAATATCCCATGGGAATGGTATCACCTTCCGGTGTAATAAAAGCATGAACGGGAATGGTATCATAAATGCTGTGCTGTGCATGTGATTGCCTGGCAATCAAACACAAACAAACGATTACAATCATATGCAGGATTCGCTTTACCATACACGCTGATATGCTGTAGACATATATTCATTGGTTAATGCTGCCAGCGTAATAAAAGTAACCTATTCTTTTGAAAAAAGTGCCAGACGGATTCGCTGATAAATAGACATAAAAAAGCCAATTACCATTATTACAACCCCCAACCAAAGCATATTAATCAGAGGAAACTCATATACTTTTAATGTTACCAAATCGGTAATGGCGCCACTCTCTCTTACTCCTATTTCTATTTTACCATCCTGCGGGTTACTCACTTTATTAAATTTCACTATCAGACTTTGTGCTTTAACCGTATCCGGATAGTTGATTAAATCGTTATTATCAATAACAATTCCGGGTGTTATGGGATAACGGCGACCATCTTTAGTAATAGCAGTCATATCTAAAAACAATGCGGTTTCACCATTTTTAAATTTATCTTTTTGCGATTCAGGATTTACCTGCACTTTATTCAAGATAAGCATACCATTGCTGTAAAAAGTAGTATCGCCTGGTTTTATGGCAATATTTCTAAAAGTGGCAGTATCTGCCTGATCATTTTGCTGAAAGGATGATATGTATACAAAAATATCTCTGTTCCAATAATGTTTTGAATCCGGATTGGGAGAAAAGCCTTCCATCCCTTTGTTATTTTTAATGATATCAGGATATACTTTGAACTGTTCTTTACCATTTTTGGCCTTAAAATCAATTTCATAATACCGTTTACGGTCTTTGGGGTTTAATGTATCCTGTACATAGGTTACCATGTATTTACCCATATCGGTAGCAACCCCTTTAAACAAAGTAATATTTTCTACAGGATCTTCTTTTTTGTCTTTTTTAAACACTGCAATACCTGTTGTATTCCAACTCAATACTTCTTTTTTACTTGAAGAGATTAATACACCCAATAAAATCATTCCAAATCCAACATGCGCTACAGAAGCACCGGCAACCTTTAATTTTCCTTTTAAAACAATCCATATATAAGCAGCATTGGCAATAATGGAATAAATAGCCGCATAAATTCCCACATAAATGGCTACCAGAAAGCCAATACCTTGTTTGTTATAATGAATATTGCCCCAAATGCATATGGCTGAACCAACCAATAATGCTGCCACTGTTGGCCATAATATTTTTTTACCAAAATATTTTTCAGGCGTGCTTTTGTATTTAAAATACTGCGTTACCGCCGTTAAAATTCCAATGATTATTAAAATAAATATTTGAACCTGATTGAAAGAAAATTCCGGATCTTCAGGTGGAGCTATATTGGTACCAAATAATTTGTTATACACAGGAACGGATGTTTTGGCCGCAATAATAATAGCAGCAAGAAACAGTACCAATGCACCAATAAACATCCAAAATTCTCTGCTGTAAGTATTTTCTTCTTTCTGGATAGCCGGAATTTTTTTATAACGCAAGAAATATAAAACAAGAGCAGGAAATAAAAATACCAGTACAAACAATAACAACTGCACATTCATACCTAAATCGGTGAATGCATGTACAGAAGTATCGCCCAGTATACCACTACGGGTTAAGAAGGTAGAATAAAGCACTAAAATAAAACTAAGAATATAAAAAAGATAGGTAGAACGTAAAGAATAGCCTGTTGATTTATAGATAAGATTCGTATGTAAGCCTACAATCATTACAATCCAGGGTACTAAAGAGGCATTCTCAACCGGATCCCATGCCCAATAGCCGCCAAACGATAAACTTTCGTAAGCCCAGGCAGCGCCCATCATAATTCCGGTACCCAAAACAGCACCTGAAAATGCGGCCCAGGAAAGACTTATTTTTATCCAGCTATGGTCTTTTTTATATAAGCCTGCAATAGCATAGGCAAAAGGCACAATGGTTGAGGCAAAACCTAAAAACAATACCGGCGGATGAATGACCATCCAATAATTTTGTAATAATGTATTTAAATCATTTCCTTCATGAATGCGGGGCAATTGCAAATAATTTGGGTCAGAAAAAATAGGGATATCAGGCATTTGCTGACGCCATAAAATAAATGGATTACTACCTACCTTGTAACCAAAAAAGTAGATGCCAATTAACATAGAGGCTATGCAAAACTGTGCAAAACTTATCACCGTCATCACGCCTGCTTCCCATGTTTTGCTGGTTTTTATTAAAATCCAACCCAGCACACAATGCCAAAAACTCCACAATAAAAAACTACCTTCCGAACCTTCCCAAAAACAACTTAATATATATTTCAATTGCAAACTGCGGGAGGAGTGGTTCCACGCATAAAAATATTCAAAATAATGGTTATAAATAATATAATATAATGAAAAGAAAACACCCAATACAGAAATGGTTTCAATTAAAAATGAAATACGGGCAAGCTTTATCCAGCTCTGTTTGTCTGATTGCAAATCGGGAATACGAGCTGCATTAAAATAAGCAATGGTGGCCACTAATGAAGCCACCAAAGAAAGGATAGAAAAAAAATGACCAATTTGTCCGGGTAAAAGGTGTTCTCCGTTATACTGCATAATGTATCAACTTAATAAAAAGGGTAAATGAGTGGCAAACTAAGCATAAAATGAGGATTGAATGAAAAACCCTGTTGTTTATTGTTAGTCTTGCTTCGCCATAGATTTTTCGGTAGACTGGGGATTATCTTTATATTTTGAAGGGCACTTTAATAAAATATCTTTACATTCAAAATGATCACCATCCATACGGCCTTTTAATACCAACCGGTCGCTTTTTTCCATATCAGTAGGTTTGGTATTATGGTAAACAACTTTTACTGAATTGCCCAAAGTATCAATGGCAGTAAAACTTAAAAAATTGGGGTCTTTCACTGCATCGTACTGAATGGGTTCATTTTTGTCGAGTTTAGCAATTAAATTCACAAATTTTCCCGGCTTTTCTTTTGCTGAAGCAATGGTTTCATAAGTGGTTAAATTACCGGTATAGCTAATTAAAACAGTAATGGCTGCTGCAATGGCTACTAATAATATCAAATGCATCTTCTTCATATCATTCGTATTTTACTGCGCAAAAGTACTTGTAAAATGAATAGATAATACTGATGTTACTCAGCTATTCTTAATTTATTGCCTTTCATTTAACAAAAATATGAGTGGGTGCAGTTTTTAAACCTATTTTTGCGGTTTTGGATTATGATAGCACGCCCTTCAAAAACATACGATTATATTATTGTTTTAAAATACCCTGTTCGTTTTTTTAAAGCAATTGACATCATTAGTCAGTTAATGCTGGCTATTGCAAGTGTGACTTTTATTTTAAGAGGTATTTTATTATATCATGCCGGCATTAGCGGCGGCATATACACCCTTTTTTTTCTGATTCCCATTTTAATCTTCAGCTGGTGGATATGGTGTTACCGGCAACAATCCAGAGGCTATATGCCTTTTTACCGGTTTGCTTTAATGATAGCAGCCTGGGGATGGTATTTGTATCCAAAAGGCCTGTTCTTTGCCATTCTGTATTTAATTGCTGCGGTACTTGAAAAGCCGGCCAAGGTATTGCCGGAAGTTGCTTTCGACAGCAAAGAAATTGTTTTCAACAGTATTCCTTCCAAAAGAATTAGCTGGTTACAGGTAAATAATGTGATACTGAAAGACAATATTTTAACAATTGATTTAAAAAACAATCAATTGATACAAAAAAATGTGGATGCTGAAGTATCGGAAAAAGAAGAAGCTGAATTTAATGCTTTTTGTGCAGCGCAATTACGGGCCGCACAAAAAAATTAATTTATTTTTGAATTGAATGAAATTACACATGTTACAACAATCGCCTTTTTTATTGTATTCAGATGGTAATGGCAATATTTTTGAAGATGAAACCCTTTTTGCAACCGGACGTGCTGGTTGGGATGCATTTCAGGTGCCGGTAGAAGACTGGATAACCTTACCTGAAGGAGGTAACCTGTATGAATTACCACAACGTAGGGGCATTGGCGTTGATATAAAAACCGGTGAAATGCGATTGTGTGAAAAAGGCTGGGCGGTTGCGGCGTTTATTCCACCCGCACATACAGGATTATTTTTGGCTGCCTACGAATCGTTTCCCGATGCGCCCACCCTTCCATTATTCTGCTATACTGCAGCAGGTTGGTATAACAATACCATTTATGTACCTGCTATCAGAATTGAGAAAGATATTCGCCAGGAATGTGCAGGATATGATGAAAAACTGATTCAAACCGGCGCTAATCAATTACTGAAAAATTATCCGAGAAACAGGTTAGTACAACATTTAATGAATAATTGTTGTAATACCTATCACTGCCCCGCTGCCAGAAATTTTGCTTTGGGAAGATGGGAATGCCCTGTGCCTACCTCTCCGGCTTGCAATGCCAATTGCATTGGCTGTATTTCTTTTCAACCGGAAGAAGAAACTATTGTTTCAACCCAGGATCGGCTAACTTTTAAACCTACTGCTGCAGAAATTATTGAATTTACGGTACCCCATTTGCTACAAGCCCCCTATCCTATTGTAAGTTTTGGGCAGGGTTGCGAAGGTGAACCTTTATTGATGTGGGAAACCATTCGTGATGCCATCATTGAAATCAGAAAGCATACCTACAAAGGCAGTATTAATATCAACACAAATGGCTCTAAACCCGATGCAGTGGCCGAATTATGCAAAGCCGGTTTAAACAGTATTCGGGTGAGCACCAACTCTGCACAAAAAAGTATTTATACCAGCTATTATCGACCCAATAATTATGCATTTGAAGATATTATTGAAAGCTTGAAAACAGTTCGCCAATTTGGAGGATGGAGCAGTATTAATTATTTTGTTTTTCCCGGCGTAACTGATACTGTTAAAGAATATGAGGCTTTAAGAAAATTGATCCAAACTACAAAACTCAATATGATACAATGGCGTAATTTTAATATTGATCCCGACTGGTATCTGGGTCAAATTAATATGGTCGAAACAGGCGAAATGCTGGGTATTAAACAATTGCAACAATTAATACATGAAGAATTTCCGGAAGTAAAATTCGGTTATTTCAATCCTCCCATTGAGCGAATAAAAGGCAATTACGAAAAAGATTTTGCCCATTAATGAATGTATGAATCTCAAATGAGTAACAAAAAAGTTCTGGTAGGTTTTTCTGCTGCAATACTTGCAGTGGTATTGTGGTCTGGCAATTTTATTGTTGCAAGAGGATTGGCAAAATCAATTCCACCGGTACAATTAAGTTTACTACGATGGTGTACCGCCTCCATTCTTTTATTACCATTTGCATATACAAAAACCAAACAACAATGGAACCTCATTATTCAATATCGCCGTTATCTTTTGGGTACTGCATTTATTGGAATTAGTTTATTTAATACACTGCTTTATTTTGGTGGTCATTATACACAAGCCATCAATCTTGCCATCATCGGAACTTCGGCATCACCGGTTTTTTCTACTTTTTTAGCCGCTATTTTTTTAAAAGAAAAAATTGGTATAGCCAGAATAGCGGGCATGCTTTTATGTTTATGGGGTGTATTATTTTTAATGGCAAAAGGTAACTGGCAACATTTACAGTTGTTGAAATTTTCAACAGGCGATATTTGGGTTTTCTTAAGCGCACTTTTATTTGCAGTATATACCATTATGGTAAAGAAAAAACCTGCACCCCTTGATGCAACGGTATTTCTTTTCATAATAATAACAGCCGGAACCCTGCTACTAATTCCATTATTATGGATTCAACCATTTTTTTTGCAACAAAAAATGATATGGACTCCAAATACCATTTGGATAATTCTTTATTTGGGCTTAGGCGCATCTGTTCTGGCTTATTTAAGCTGGAATAAAGCGATACCCTTGTTGGGTGCGGCAAGAACGGCCTTATTGGGCAATTTAATTCCGGTACTAAGTACTGTTGAAGCCGTTATTTTTTTGGGGGAAGCCTTCAGTAACATTCACTTGATAAGCAGTATCATTATTATTGCAGGCATAATTATTGCCAATTTACCAAGACTCAAAAAAGAAATTTAAATAAGCGTGAATGCACAACTGCTATTGATGAATTTTTAACAAATTTTCTCAATCATGGGCTAAACCTTTATGTACAAAAACAGTCTTTACAGGCACGTTTTCATTGCAAAAAAATTTATTATGCTTTATAAAAAAATATTCAATACTATTTTAATAGCCATTTTATTTGCTGCCTGTTCTACCCCTAAAACATATTTTACTGCTGCCATCCGCTCTCAATTAGCAGCTAATCATCAACCACTTGATAAAATTCAATTTTATAATGACAGGAATATTGTGTTAAGAAGAGATGTAAAAACCGGTGAAGCTAAAGTAAATGATGGTAAAGTAGTTTTGGAAAATGGCCGTAATGTAAATATTATTACATTAAAGAAAAATACGCCTGGTGTTTGTGTATTACAACGGAACAATATTGTAGGCATTGCATTTGAACAAGACAACAATAATTTTATCACTTTTGGCAAAACCAAACAGGCTCGGCCCAACGATCCCTATCGTATTTTAGCCAATGAGTGGATTAATGAATATGGTGTAATTAATTATGATGGCCAACCATACCACATTGAGCCCGCAGGTACCGAAGCGAGTATTATGATAAAATCGAAAATTTTGCGTAAACTCAATATCAGTCAACGCGAAATGAAAGGAAGAAAAGTA